>NZ_AJLG01000040.1 GCF_000258495.1 Pedobacter agri PB92 | reverse complement strand
TTGCTGTTGTAGTTTCATGTTTTTATAAGTTTTGATGTTATTATTCCAACATGAAGGCAGATGAAAAGGTTTGTCATTTTTTATAATAGATGATTTATTGTGAATCGTTAGAAAAGTTATGTGGAGATTATCATGATGTTTTTATACTGTTAGGACAAAGTCGCAAATTTTTTACTCAAAATACATGCTCTTTTTTATTGTGTTTTTGTTTTATAAATGCAGATTGCACAATCAAAATATCTACCGATATGAACGCTTTTAAACAGAATCCGCCTGATGGTGGAACTACCTACACAGAAACAAATTTGGATAATTTATTTCCAGAGCCATTAAATACCATCACCAGTTTTTTCTTTTTAATGATTGCAGTTTACTGGACATTTAAAATATGGGGAAACTATAAAAAACACCCATTTTTAAGTATAGCGTTGGTGCTTCTTTATATCGGAGGAATTGGCGGAACAACCTATCACGGCTTGCGACGATGGCCAATATTTATTATGATGGATTGGATGCCGATCATGTTGCTTTGCCTTTCTGCAGGAGTTTACTTTTTAGCTAAATTAACCAAGTGGTATTATGCTGTTCTAATCGTTGTAGTTTATGCTTTCTTTCAATTCTATGTCAGACGGCTTTTTTCAAACGGCGATTTTCAGATTTTCATTAACATCAACTACGCCTTTATGGCCGCATTGGTATTGTTCCCGGTTTTTGGCTATCTCATGAAAACAGAATGGCGTAACGGAAAATGGGTGGGCTTTGCATTATTGGCTTTTATCTTTGCCTTAACCTTTCGTATCGCTGACAAATGGGAAATTTTAGAAATCGGCACCCACTTTTTATGGCACACGTTTGGCGCAGTGGCTGCTTTTTGTATGCTGAATTACATTTACCTGGTTAATCATAAAATGATTGATCGATAATGTTTTTTCTTCCAATTTAGGTACTGTCATGATTTTATCACTTGTTTAATATGTTGATGACTGCAAATTCATTGCACATTGAAAATATAGTCTTTACTTTTTCTGTCCTACTGCGTAAGTAATGCCGCCATAGAGGTGTTTCAGAAACATTTCATCTGTCCAGGTTTCTTTCATGTGGCCCATTGATGTATAAAATGCCCTGCCTCCATCATAATCATGATACCAGCTAAAGGGATGGAAAGTTCCATTTTTACCCCCATTGTATGATTTTTCATCGATGGTTAACAACACATTGATATCAGGATTAATATCTTTGAAATTGTATAACTCGTCTTTGTGTATCCAAACAGAGTCAGTAAGGAATTTTGTTGATGGATGTTTTTTGTCTTTTACAATGAATCGGGCTTCCTGTACAACTGGATGACTAATAAAGTATGCACCAGCTAATTTTCCGTACCAAGGCCAATCATATTCCGTATCAGTAGCGGCATGTACACCCACGTAGCCGCCTCCGTTCTTAATATAATTTTCAAATGCGGTTTGTTGTTGATTATCTAAAACATCACCGGTTGTGTTTAGAAAGACTACAACAGCGTATTTTTTCAAAAGATCGCTGGTGAAAAGAGCTGCATTCTCAGTCGTATCTACAGCAAAGTTCTTTTCTTTTCCCATTTTAATGAGTGCTGTTTTCCCTGCCTCGATAGAATTATGTCTGAAACCTTTAGTTTTTGAGAAAACCAAAATTCGCGGAACTTTCTTTAAGATGATATTACTTTGAAAGGTTATAAAAGCTGTTAAAATTGTGCAAAAGAAAAGTAATTTCTTCATTATTGGTTAGTGGTTTGGTAATGGTCACTAACTTACGAAAGTTGTTTGATAATTTCCTTGCATCTATCTTCAATTTGTTTACAAACTGGCTGAAATAAGTGATTGTCCCAGTAGGGATCCGTTACTTCATCATCATCTAAAAAAAGCTTAACTTTTTCTCGCTCTTCAGCTGTTTTAGCTAGCTGTTTCACAGCAGTTAAGTTGTTTCGATCCATCACTAAAATAAGATCGAATCTCGAAAACATCAATTGATTGAACTGCTGCGCCCTTTGCTGGCTAATATCATAACCTAAAGCCTTAGCTGCAGCTATACTTCTATGATCCGGGGCTTTTCCAATATGCCAATTTCCAGTACCGGCAGATGCAATTTCCCAATTCAGATTTTCTTGTTTAACAAGATGACGCATCATGCCCTCTGCCAATGGAGAGCGACAGATGTTGCCAAGGCAAACCATTAAAATTTTCAATTTGTATTATTTTGCTTTATATACCTCCGCCAATGTGTAGGTTGTGCCTCCAGATGTAAACGTTGTCGTATGAGTGAGTTTATTTCCTTTAATTGTATATGGCGAGCCTGTCATAGAAGAAATTATTATTTGGTTTCCTTCACGTGACCAGGTTGCAGGTGCAGCCTTCGGGTCGTAAAACCTATCGCATAAGGCACCATTTGCGCTTGATGTAAAGATGCCATCTTCCGAAAAGGTTAATGTTGTTGTGGCTGCACAACTCGCAGGACCCATGAGTTCCAAATAATTGGTGCTTGATTTTGTTCCAATAGTCATGGCCGGATTAATTTTGGCCGACTCAATGTTCCAGTTATTTGTTGTAAGTTTTTTGTCTAAATCCTTTTTACATGAAAGTGTTAAACAGATTGCGAGTATTAATAATAGATTTTTCATTGATATCCTTTTTATGAAAACGGTTGAAATCATAATTTCGCTACAAGTAAAGTTATAAAATCTTCATAAAAAGAAAAGCCTCCATATTTAATATAAGAGGCTTTATAAATACTTAATAGGTTTCACTATCTGGAGGAATGCCATAATCTACAAATTTCTTTGCTTTTTGGTCTTTCTTTTTTCCAAACCAGCCTTTTACTGAATTAAAAATTGCTGAGAGATGTTCTGCATCAAGCGATTTACCAACTTTACCTGATACCAAGCCAACGGCCGCTTTTGTTAAAAAGCCAGCACCTCTGAAAAGCGTTTTATTCATAACCATTGGTAAAAGCAATGACATTGCTGTACCACTGATGTTTAACTTTTCATCTGCCTTAAACAGGTTATTTGGCGTAACATATTTTTTAATCAACGCACCCAAGGTAAATTGCTTCATAAATGATTTTCCGTCACTTTTGAGCATGTTTTGTTTCAGGGTATATTCTACTTTCAGCTCTAATTTTGCGGCTTTCAAATCTTCGAGAGTTCTGATGTTATACTTTCTCATCTTCTTCCTCCTTATCTGCAAGTTTGTCGAAATATTTTCTAATTGCTACGTTTATAATTGCCTTCTCAATGTATTTATCCTTTGTAAGATAAACAATAACAGCAAGTAAAAGGTAAATTCCCGAAACGCAACCAAAAACCTCTGGTATAACTACCTAAAACATCTGATAGAAATAGTGCTAACGTTACACTACCAAATAAAAAAGCCAATATAAAACATACTATAACGGCAGTATTGGTAACTAGATCCGCAAATATTTTGGATACCTTTTCTACAAGGTAAAGTCTTGTATATTCGATTCTTGCTTCCAAAAAACCTTTGGCGTCTTCAACAAGATCTTCAATACTTTTATCTTTATTTTCTTGCATAGTTTAGATGGGTTTAACTGAGCACGTTAAGGTGCTCAGTTATAATTTATTTTTAAGCGTGCTCAACGTCATCACTGTATTCTTCTTCAACACTTCTCAATTTAGTTTTGATAGAGCTTACAACTTTATCTTTCAAACTTGATAGATTATTGATTTCGTCTGCTGCTTTATCCTTAATAGAATCGCCTAAATCTTTTAGAGACTGACTTAATTTGTCGCGTGTTTCTTCACCTTTATCTGGTGCAAATAAAATACCTAAAGCGGCACCAGCAGCTAAGCCTGCTAATAGAGCAACTACAACTTTTGAGTTATCATTCATAATAATGTATTTTAAGGGTTTAACATTCACAATATAAGAACTACTATATTATTTTATTGTTAAGCTATAAATTATAACTCGTTATGCTCGTTATTTGTTTTAATTCTTTCTAATCTTTCTGATGCCAGCGTGCTGGTTTCATAAATTTTAACAAGCAAAATAAAATAAGATAAGAGTAATGGGCCAAAAACAAGACCCAAAATTCCGAATAAAGGAATACCAATAATTACGCCAATTACCGTAATTATAGGATGTATGTTGCCAACTTTTTTTCGCAATGATAAATCTTAATACGTTATCAATATTAATTATGACCACGAAACCGAAAATTAACATTGTCCACCCTGCAAAATTATTTCCATTTGCTATTTGCAAAATTGCAGCCGGCACAAACACTACTGGAGGGCCCAGGATAGGAACAAAGGAGATGAATGTTGTAATTATACCCCAAAACACCGGGTCTTTATATCCTAAAACATAAAAAGATAAACTCACCAAAGATCCCTGAACCAGGCAAATCAATCCCTGTCCGAGTACATTTGCATAGGTGGTATTCCGCATTTCATCTCCAAAACGAAGCGCATTTTGTTCTCTCAGCGGGGCATATTTTATTAGCGACCGTTCAAATACCTTACGTTCGATGAGCATAAAGTATAGTAAAAAGTACATCACCAGCAGGCTCAGTATAATATTTACCGCACTGGAAATTAATGAAGGAAATAAATCTGTTGCCCAGCTGCCTACTCTGTTTAATCCGTCCTGGATAAGATCTTGATTAATTTTAAATGGAACCAGGTGTTGAAGTTTAACCAGCAGATTTTTAAAGAAAATTTCGTTGTTTTTAAGCTCTGATATTTTACTGATCACCATGCTGCTTAGCGCATAAAATGGCAGCACAATTAATACAATGCTTATTGTAATTAACAAAACAGCAACAAGTCTCCTGTTCCAGCCTTTTATCTCAGCTAAATGAATATAAGCAGGCCGCATAATAGTGTAAAGCACAAGCGTACTTAAAATGGCACTAAAAATTCCCTGCAATGAATAGGCAATTAATAGCCCAAGTGCTATTATAATAAGCAAATTAATATTATTACGCTGTTTGTAAGAGAATACCGACATAAATAGATGTTTGGTATTCTTTTAATATTAAAACGTGTGCTTTTGTTTTCTTAGTAGCCGAAAATATTGCTACTCGTCGAATTTAATAGCTTTGATCTTATTATAAAGCGTCTTTCTATCAATTTTTAAAATCTGAGCTGCTTTTGTTTTATTGAAATTAACTTCTTTCAATACCCGTAAAATAGTGTCGTACTCTGCTTCCTGAGCGGCATTTTTCAAGTCTTTCGGTTTATCGATTGCTTTGGGTTTCATTTGCTTTAAAGATTCCTCATTGTCGAAATCTTTAATATAATTTGATAACTCCAGAGGCAACACATCAACCTGAATCAAATTTCCGTCTGTTAGTAAAGCAACTCGTCTGATAACGTTCTTTAGCTCCCGAACATTTCCTGGCCAGCTATAGTTTAAAAAACAATTTTTAACACCATCTGAGAAGCCTCTGATGTTTTTATTGAGTTCCTGGTTAGCCACGGCTAAAAACTTATCTGCAAAAATGAGAATATCATTTCCACGCTTTTTTAATGATGGAAGGTGGATTGAAAATTCATTAAAGCGGTGATACAAATCTTCTCTAAACGTACCTTTTCCAATATTGTCAACCAGGTTTTCGTTTGTGGCTACAATAATGCGAACATCTAAATCAATTTCTTTCGTACTGCCAATGCGTTTAACTTTGCGTTCCTGAACAGTTCTCAGTAATGTAGCCTGTATTTCATAAGAAAGGTTTCCAATTTCATCCAAAAACAAAGTGCCTCCATTTGCCTGTTCAAAGTGACCTATTTTTGTATAAAGCGCACCTGTAAAAGAGCCTTTCTCATGACCGAAGAATTCACTTCCCGCGAGTTCTTTGGTTAACGAACCACAATCCATCGCAATAAATGGCTTATCTTTTCTTAAACTATTGAGGTGAATCGTTTTGGCTACACACTCTTTCCCGGTACCACTTTTTCCTGTTAAGATAATACTGTAAGATGTTGGTGCAATTAACTGTATCTGTTTCAATAGCGTAGCTGAAACCTCACTATTGCCATCAATGTATTCCGTAAAGTTTACATATTCAGAATCAGTTTCATTTCTTTTGCTTGAAGACCCTTTATTTTCATTTAAAGCCCTTTGTGTTTCCAGTGCCTTGTTAATGGTATTTAGAATTTCATCAGGGTATAATGGCTTGGTAATGTAATCGTAGGCCCCTAACTTGATTAATTCGACGGCTAGCTTGATGTCTGAATAACCCGTAATAATAATTACTCCGGTTGTAGGATAGTTTTCTTTTACCTTAATTAATATTTCCCGGCCATCGGTATCATCTAATCTATAATCGCACAAGATCAAATCAAAGGTTTCGTTTGACATGATGTCTAAAGCTGAGGAGCCAGTAATAGCGTTTGCCACTTCAAAACCATTCCTTGTTAGAAATTTTGAAAGCAATAAACCGATGTTTACCTCATCGTCGACTATGAGAATCTTCTTTTTCATTCAGAATAACCTATTAAATAAACTATAGAATCCCTTAAATCAACAAGATAATGCACTTTTTAGAGAGTTATATAGACAGCGCATAATTACTCAAATTTTTTGAAAATGGGAAATTTTTTCTACACTTATTTTTTACGGATATAGAATTAATTAGACTTAATTATCACTTTCCGGAAAATTTTGCTGGTCGTTTTTCAACAAAAGCGGTTACGCCTTCTTTAAAATCATCAGTTTCAAAGCATTTGCCAAAAGCCTTGATCTCTGTTTCAAAGCCATGATCAGTGTTTATTGAGGCGTTTACCGCTTGAATGGCTGCACTAATAGCTAGTGGTGCTCTCTGTTTCACGATATCTAAAATTTCTCTGGCTTTATTGATTAAATCGGCCTGGGGTACCGTATAATTAACCAATCCGATTTTTTCAGCTTCGACTGCTGAAATCGCATTTGCGGTAGTGATAAGTTCGATTGCTTTACCTTTGCCAACAAGTTGTGTCAAACGCTGCGTACCTCCGTAGCCGGGAATCAAGCCTAATGTAACCTCTGGTAAGCCTAGTTTAGCATTGTCTGCCGCAATTCGGATATGGCAGGCCATGGCAAGTTCTAATCCTCCGCCTAACGCGAAGCCATTTATGGCAGCTATAAAGAGTTTCGATGAATTTTCTATTGCGTTGAAAACATTTTCCTGGCCTTTTCTGGCAAGTTCCTCTCCCTGCGTTCCGTTGTAGTTAGAAAATTCCTTAATATCTGCTCCTGCTACAAATGCTTTTTCTCCGGCGCCGGTTAGAATTACGCCTCTAACTTCTTCGTTCTTTTCTGCAAATGCAATAACGTCTGCAAGTTCCTGAAGTGTTTCTTTATTTAGTGCATTTAATGCCTTCTCTCGGTTTATAACGATGTATAAAATGTTATCCTTTACCTCTGATAATAAATTCTGATATGCCATAATTTAAAAATTTCTGTTTTGTGCAACCCAATTCTGAATATAATCTACAATGCTCGCCATGGTTGTTCCGGGTGGAAATAATTCACCAACACCTAATGCTGCAAGTTTAATCCGGTCTGCCTCCGGAATAATTCCTCCACCTGTTAATAACACATCATCGAGCTGTTTTTCTTTCATAAAATGAATGATTTTAGGAAAAACCGTCATATGCGCACCTGATAAGATGGAAATTCCGATAGCATCCACATCCTCCTGCAAGGCTGTATTTACTACCATTTCTGGGGTTTGGCGAAGGCCGGTATAAATAACTTCCATACCCGCATCTCGAAGGGAAGTGGCGATCACTTTGGCGCCTCGATCATGGCCATCCAGGCCAACTTTCGCCACCAAAACACGTATTGGCCGGTTTAATACTTTGCTCATAATGAATATTAAGTTGATGTAAATGTATTGATTTTGATGCTCAAATTAATCATTAGGCAAAACAACCAGAATTGCACTAATATTTTTACATTTGCATTCCTAATTTACAGGTTTTTATGAGTGAAGAAAAGTCATTGAACTTTATTGAAGAAATTGTTGAGAACGACTTAAATAGTGGTAAGTATGAAACCTTGGTTACGCGTTTTCCGCCAGAACCTAATGGTTACCTACACATTGGCCACGCAAAAGCAATATGCTTAAACTTCGGACTAACACAGAAATACGGCGGCTACACCAATCTGCGTTTTGATGATACCAATCCGGTAACAGAGAAAACAGAATATGTTAACAGCCAGCAAGAAGATATTAAATGGTTGGGTTTTAACTGGAAAAACGAATTATATGCATCAGATTATTTTGATGAGTTGTATTCTTTTGCAGTAAAACTGATCGAAAAAGGTCTGGCTTATGTAGATGAAAGTTCTGCAGATGAAATTGCAGCTTTAAAAGGTACGCCAACAGAACCTGGTCAGGATAGCCCATACCGCAACCGCAGTGTGGAAGAAAATTTAAACATTTTCACCAGAATGAAAAATGGTGAATTTGCTGATGGCGCCTATATTTTACGGGCTAAAATCGATATGGCCAGTCCGAATATGTTAATGCGTGATCCGATTATTTATCGCATTAAACATGCAGAACACCATCGTACAGGTAACAAATGGTGCATCTACCCGATGTATGATTTTGCCCACGGACAAAGCGATAGCATCGAAAATATCACACACTCTATTTGTACGTTAGAGTATGTTTCACACCGGGAATTGTATGACTGGTTTATTGAGCAGTTGGAAATTTTTCCATCTAAGCAATATGAATTTGCCCGTTTAAATCTTACTTCAACCGTAATGAGTAAGCGGAAGTTGTTGCAATTGGTGAATGAAAATCTGGTGAGCGGCTGGGATGATCCCCGCATGCCTACCATTTCCGGTTTGCGCAGAAGAGGCTTTACGCCAAAAAGTGTTCGCGAGTTTTGTGAGCGAATTGGTATTGCCAAACGCGAAAACCTTATAGAATTGAGTTTATTGGAATTCTGTATCCGTGAGGATTTGAACAAATCAGCAAATCGTGTGATGGCGGTTTTGGATCCAATTAAATTGATCATCACCAACTATGAAAAAGGAACGGAAGATTTAATTGGTGAAAATAATCCTGAAGCAGAAGATGGTGGCGGTACTCGTGTAATTCCTTTCAGCAACGAATTATGGATTGAGCGTGAAGACTTCATGGAAGTTCCGGCGAAGAAATGGTTCCGTTTGGCACCTGGCGCAATGGTTCGTTTAAAGTTTGCTTACATTGTAAAATGTGAGGATTTTGTGAAAGATGAAAATGGTAACGTAACCGAAATTCATTGTACTTACATCCCTGAATCAAAAAGTGGAAATGACACCAGCGGCATAAATGTGAAAGGAACCATCCATTGGGTGAGCGCACAACATGCAAAAACTGCTGAAATTCGTTTATACGATCGTCTATTTTCATCAGAAACACCAGATGCTGAAGAAGGCGATTTTAAGGATTACCTAAACCCTGAAAGTTTAACTATCCTACCAAACGCTTACATTGAACCTGCTTTAACAGATGCAGATTTAGATAGTCGTTATCAGTTTATTCGCAAAGGTTATTTTTGTTTAGATAAAGATTCCACAACCGATAAATTGGTTTTCAACAGGACGGTTACATTGAAAGATACGTTTAAGAAACCAAATTAAACGGCGCTGATTAGTAATAGATAAACACGGATGAATTTATGTTCATCCGTGTTTTTTTTGTGTTAAAGGTTTTGGAAGAAGGTTTAGCATTTTTTAACAAATGCTTTAATAGCAGTTGATTACCTTGCATTAAATAATCATTATCTATGAAAACCATCTCAACTGCCCTATTCCTATTTTTAGGATATGCTTGTTTCGCCCAATCGCAGCGACAAATTGAAAACCAAATGGCCTTTGCCAAATTTTACGGTTACGTACGGTATTTTTATCCAGGCGATGATGCGGCAAAACTCGACTGGGATAAATTTGCAATCTATGGTGCTCAGCAGGTAGACCGATGCAAAACAGATGAAGAGCTGAAAGAAAATTTAAACGCAATGGCGAAAGTTTTAATGCCTGGCGTAAGTATAGTGCCTGGCAGTGAGAAAATTGTTTTTCCTGCAAACCTGAAACCGAAAAATTTAAATGGCTATCAAGAGATAACCTGGCAGCATTTAGGCGTTGGTTTATTGAATGATAAAAGAAGCTTATATCAAAGCGCCAGAACAAATAGAAAAACTGTTTTTAAAAATAAATTTACAGGTTTTGGCAATTTAAGCACACTATTACCCGCCAAGGACATTAAAGGAAAAAACTTCGTTTTATCAGGAAGAGGCAAAATGCTGAGTGATGATGGGCAAGGACAATTCTGGATAAGGGTTGATAGAGAAAATGGGCAGATGGGATTTTTTGAGAATATGGATAGTCGGCCAATCAAAAGCAAAACCTGGCAAAATTTTGAAATTAAAGGCATAATTAATGAAGACGCAAAGCAACTCTTGCTTGGGGCTTTTTTGGTTAACCGTGGGAAGTTTGCTATAGACGACCTGATATTAAAAGTGGATGGGAAAGAAATTTACCATAGGGATTTTGAAGATGAAACAGTTGGCAGCGAGCCAAAAACAATTTCAGGTTCTACAGGTAGGTCGAGTGTCGAAAATGCTAAATATGTTTTTTCCGTAAATACAGAACAACAAAACAAGTTTGCTGAAGTTGCCAGTCCGGCGATCATTGAAAGCGAAAGTCTGGAAATAAAACCTTTTCAGCGGCATGCAAAGTTTGGTGAATACGTTGAGAAACCAATTAGTAAGAATTTAAAAATATTTGTTCCAATTGTACTCTATGGTACTCAAAACCAAACTTTCCCCTTAACGGATAGTGTAAAAGTAAACAAGCAATTATCTGCAATAAATTCAATGTCGGGAGATAAATTAACGGTAAATAATCTTTACTTGAGAATAGGAAATATTACGAATACATGGAACATATTCCAACATTTCTATCCCTATTTCGATGTGGCCAAAACTAACTGGACTGCTGATTTGGAAAAATCGCTAACGGAAAGCTACCAAAGTAATTCTGATGTGGAATATGCCAATATCTTGAAAAAGATGACTGCAAAATTAAAGGACGGGCATATAAGTGTTTGGTATACCGGGAATAAAAATCAATACTATCCACCCTTTGCATGGGATTGGATCGAAAATAAGCTGATGATCAAATCTGTGATGGATTCTACATTGAAGCTTAAAAAAGGCGATATTGTTGAAAAAATAAATGGCCAGGATGCCCAGAAATATTTCCAGAATATATACGAACATATTTCTGCTGCTACGCCTGGCTACCTTAATCACCGGGCAAAAACTGAATCTTTAATAGGAGAAAAAGATTCGCCATTCAATATTGTACTTGCAAACGGGCAGCAAGTAAGTACTTCTCGAAAAATTCATTCATCTTCTTATAGCGCTGATGCTTCTAAACAGGAAGCGATCAAATCATTAGGGAACGATATTACCTACATCAGTATTAGTAATGCAAAGATGAAAAAGATTGATGAATCGATTGAGCTGTTGAAAAGCAGCAAAGCCATTATTTGCGACCTACGTGGTTACCCGACTGACAATACTGGTTTAATCGAATATCTGATGGTAAGTGATGATACCTCATCTAAGTGGATGCAGATTCCTCAGATTATCTATCCAGATCAGGAGAAATTAATTACCTATCAAAACGAGCGGTGGCCACTAAAAGCAAAGTCTCCACATTTGAATGCCAAAATATTTTTCTTGATTGATGGCCAAGCAATCAGCTATGCAGAAAGTTACATGAGTTTTATTGAACACTACAAACTGGCTACAATTATTGGGCAACCAACTGCTGGCACAAACGGCAATGTGAACTCCATAACCCTTCCTGGTGGTTTTAATATGTGGTTTACGGGGATGAAAGTATTAAAACATGATGGTTCGCAGCATCATGGAGTCGGCATTATTCCCAATATTTATGTTAATCAAACAATAAAAGGGATAACGGAAGGTAGAGATGAAATATTAGAGCGGGCAATTGCCGAAGCTTCTAAATAAACAAACAACGCCCTTGAATTATCTTTTAAGGGCGTTGTTTGTTTAATATTTTGTGTAAACATTATATAAAACCAAAATATCAACAGGTGTTAGCTTTGGCGTAATATCGGTTTGGATAAAATGTCGTTTAAAAGCTGTAATGGTTGCGCCAATATCACTGGTATCATAGCCCATTAGTTTCAGTGCATTTGTAGTGTCAAAATTCGCGGGCGGATTTTTTAAGATATCATTATACCAAAAACCAAAGCCTTTTAATGCCAGTTTTTTCCAAGGAAATTTATTTGGATCAGGTTTACGCTTTGGCGCAATATCAGAGTGACCGATAAAATTTGCCGTTGGAATGTTGTATTTCTTTTTTAACGTGGTTAATAATTTGATCAAACTATTAATTTGTGCATCCGTCCAAATATCAGTTGTACCATTATTATCTAACTCTATCCCAATAGAGGAGGAATTCAGGTCCGTATCTTTACCCCATTTACTTACTCCAGCATGGTTCGATCGTAAATAATCATTTACCATTTGCACCACTTTTCCATCTCTGCTCACCACATAATGCGCACTGGTACCTGCTCTGGTAGAATGAAATGTTTTAACTGTTTGTGCCAAACTATCCTGGGCGGTATGATGCAGAATAACGAAGTTTGGTTTGCGTACCCCAAAATTTACAGAACCAATCCATTGTTGGTTTGTTGGGTTTAAAGTGTCATAAAGCTGTCCAACCGGGGGTGTGCTTGTTATAATTTTTGCAAACTCTTTAGTTTTTTCTTTATAGATTTTTTCCGTTGCTGCATATTTGCTCGAGCCGCAAGAAGAGATAACAATGGCCGATCCCAATAATAATATAGCTTTAAGGCTAGTGGTTTTAACTGAAAACATGTTTTGATTTTAGTTGATGGATTACAAAGTTAGGTTAAATTCATTCATTACATCAAACTTTATACAAAGCCTTCAAATTTTACTAATTTAGTCGCGATATACATTTATAATGAAGAAACTATACAAACCCCTTTCATATTTATCTGCATTGGCTATCTCGGCAGTGTTATTATCTGGCTGCACCAATACTGATAAAGCAGCAAATAATAATAAAGCAACAGTTCAAACTGATAGTTTAATTGATTATGTCGCACAGCGTTTGCCAATTTATGAGAAGGTTAAGCTTACCACGAACCTGAATCAACTTAGCATTAACGATAGAAAAATTTTGCCATTGCTAATACAGGCTGCCGAAATTATGGACGATTTGTATTGGAAACAGGCTTATCCGCAACGCGATAGCTTGTTGGCAACCATTAAAGATGAGAAAACCCGTGAGTTCGTGAACATTAACTACGGTCCATGGGATCGATTGAATAATGAAAAACCCTTTGTTGCTGGTGTGGGTGCCAAGCCAGAAGGCGCTTCATTTTATCCTTACGGGATTACAAAAGCAGAAATTGAAAAATCTAATTTAGCAGATAAGTTTGGTGCTTATTCGGTTATTCAGAAGGATACTGCAGGTAAATTAACCACCGTTCCTTACCATGTTTTATTTGCTGCAGAATTACAAAGGGCAAGCTCATTACTAAAGCAGGCTGCATTAATAGCTGAAGATGCTGGTTTAAAAAAATACCTGAATTTAAGGGCTGATGCTTTAGTTACCGATAATTTTACTGCAAGTGATTACGCCTGGTTGGATATGAAAACCAATGGTTTGGATATTATCATTGGTCCGATTGAAAATTATGAAGACAAACTTTTTAATGCCCGCACCAGTTATGAGGCGTATGTGTTGATTAAAGATAAGGAGTGGAGCATGCGTTTAGCGAAATATGTTAAAATGCTTCCTGAATTGCAGAAAAACCTGCCTGTTGCGGCTAAATATAAAACTGAAAGCCCTGGAACGGATTCAGAACTGAACGCATATGATGTGGTTTATTATGCCGGAGATTGCAATGCAGGTTCGAAAACCATTGCGGTTAACTTGCCAAATGATGAGAAGATTCAACAGGAAAAAGGTACGCGTAGATCTCAACTGAAAAATGCGATGCAGGCCAAGTTTGATAAAATTCTGGTTCCCATTTCGAAAGAGCTAATTGATGCTGATCAACAGAAATACATCAAGTTCGATGCCTTTTTTGCTAATGTGATGTTTCACGAAGTAGCGCATGGACTAGGGATTAAAAAAACCATTACCGGCAAAGGTTTTGTACGCGAGGCTTTGAAAGAACAATATAGCTGGCTGGAAGAAGGAAAAGCAGATGTTTTGGGATTATATATGGTTACAGGCCTTTTGAAAAAAGGAGAGTTAGCGGGCGATATTAAAGATTACTACACCACTTTTATGGCTGGCATTTTACGCTCTGTTCGTTTTGGAGTTTCTGAAGCACACGGTAAAGCCAACATGCAATGTTTTAATTATTTTCAAGAGAAGGGTGCTTTTGAACGTACCAGCAAAGGGACTTACAAAGTAAATTTTGAAAAATTTGCGACAGCCATGAATGAGCTTAGTGCTTTCATTATCACCCTTCAAGGTAATGGTGATAAGGTGGCTGTAGAAAAAGCACAAAAAGAGAAAGCTGTTATTTCTACAGAACTTCAAAAAGATTTGGATAGATTGACCAGAAAGAGCATTCCTGTTGATGTTGTTTTTGAACAGGGGGTTGATGTTTTAGGGGTGAAGTAGAAACTATTTCAATTATAAAATAGCCGCAGATTCGCAGATTGCTCTGTTAGTCTGCGGTTTTTTTGTGCACTACCTTTTGTTCGATAAGCCTGACAGAAACGAAAATCCTTTTTAAAAGGTTACACGACTTCGTTATCCCTCAAACGTTACCTTTTAAAAGATTGTAGTAAATGGCAGGACCACATTGGCCATTTTTTTTCACTGACATTACCTTCCTAGTCATAAAAAGCTCTATCAAAATACCCAGTTTTCACTTTTTTCCATCCTGCTGTAACCTTTCTGAAAAACCATCGTCTTATTCATAACTAAACAATGGAAACCGTTCGTTTCCAAACTAAACTTTAAAATAAGAAGGCAAAATTTTAAAAGCGCTAAATAAGTGGCTATGGGATTGTTTTGCCCAAATTTTAAACTATTTATACCAGGAAAGATGAAAACCTTTTACAAATTATCACTTATCATATTAAGCATTTTTACTTCTTTTGAGGTTACAGCACAAACTACTCCCAAAGCAAATATTACCGGAATTATTCTGGATGAAAATAAAAAACCAGCCGATTATGTTACCGTTGTGCTTTTCAAAGCGGCGGATTCCAGCATTGTAAAAACAGCATTTACTGATCAGGCCGGGACTTTTGGTTTTACGGTGAATACGAAAGGCAATTATTTTTACAAGGCGAGTAGCATGGGTTATAAAACCTTGAAAAGTAAAGTTGTAACACTTGATGATAGCCAGAAAATTGATTTTGGTTCAGCTCAACTGAGCCCAACCAGTCAGAGTTTAAAAGAAGTTACCGTTGCGGCCAATGTTCCTTTGGTAGAACGTAAAATGGACCGGACGGTAATGAATGTGGCCAGCAGTTCCATCGCTTCAGGATCAACGGCGCTGGAATTATTGCAAAAAGCACCTGGTGTAAATGTAGATCAGAACGATAACATTTCAATGCAGGGCAAGCAGGGTGTATTGATTCAGATAGATGGAAAACAAACCTACATGAGCAGCGGCGATGTGGCTAATTTACTTCGGGGCATGCAAAGCTCGGAGATTGAAACCATTGAATTGATTACCAATCCATCAGCCAAATATGATGCTGCGGGAAATTCGGGAATCATCAACATTAAAACCAAAAAGAATAAAGGCGGCGGCACCAACGGAAGTTTAACAGGTGCTTTTGGTCGCGGTACAAAATTCAGATCGAGTGCGGGTGGAAGCATCAATCACCGAACAAAGTCTCTGAATTTATTTGGGAACTATAACTATTATCAACGAGACCGGGAAACCTTTATGGAGATTGACAGGATTGCAACAGTATCGCCGAGCAACCGGTATTTCTCTCAAAGAAGTGATTTTAGTAAACGAAACCATGGGCAAAATTTTAAAGCTGGCGTAGATTATTTCATTAATAAAAACAACACAATAGGCGTTTTAGTAACCGGTTATGAAGGCAGCAATAAGGAATTTTCGGTTAACAGAACCCGGATTGGTGCATCGTTTGCTCAACAAGATTCTTCAGTGTTGGCCAACAATGTCATCAGGAATAAATACAACAACTTGTCTTACAACTTAAACTATAAATCAGTTTTAGATAGTGCAGGACAGGAACTTACCATTGACTTGGATTATGGACGATACAAAGGCAACGATGATGCCGATTATGTGAGTGATTACTTCTTCAATAACGGAAGTGTAATCCGGCCAACGGTGATTACCAGAAATATTACACCATCTGTCATCAACATTAAAGCCTTCAAAATTGATTACGCACTTCCCCTAAAAAAGCAGATGAAATTGGAGGCCGGCTTAAAAAGTAGTTGGGTAACTACAGATAATAACTTAATCGCCGAGCAGTTTTTGAACAACAACTGGCAAAACAATCAATTGCTCAGCAATCAGTTTGTATACGATGAAAATGTAAACGCAGCTTACGTGAACTTTAACAAGCAGTTTAAAAAAACCAGCATTCAGTTGGGTTTACGGGCTGAGCAAACTACATCAAAAGGAAATTCGATTACCACCAGTAAAGTGATTGAGCGGGAGTATTTAAATTTCTTTCCGAGTGTATTTGTTAATCAAACCTTGGATAAGAATAACGACATCAGTCTTTCATATAGTCGCCGGATTGACCGCCCGAGTTATGATGCGCTAAATCCTTTTGTTTATTTCCTTGATCAATACACTTACAGCCAGGGCAATCCGTTTTTAAATCCTCAGTATACGAATAATTTTGAGTTTACGTATTTGCTTAAAAAGAAATATTCGGTAACCTTAAATTATAGCAGAACGATTGACGTAATTACAGAGGTAATTTTGCCTGATAATGAAAAGCAAGCTTTGTATCAAACCAATCAGAACATTGCTACCCAAAATGCCTATTCGATGGTGATTAATGTGCCTGTAAGTTTAACGAAATGGTGGAGCAGCAACAACAACCTGAATTTATTTCACATTGGTTTTAAGGCACCAGATATTGCAGGGCAAAAGCTCGACAATAAGAGCACCTCATTTCAGTTTAAGTCGCAGCATAGCTTTAAAATTCAGCCAGGCTTATCAGCAGAGTTAAATTTTAGCTATGATAGTCCGGTTACTTTTGGCGTAATGGAAATTGGAACGCGTTATGGATTTGATGCTGGAGTTAGCAAATCGCTAATGAATAAAAAAGCCAGTTTAAAACTTGCGGCAAACGACATTTTCAATACGCAAATCAATAATATCAACAGCGCTTTCCCTGGGCTTTATTACACATTATATGGTGTTAACGACAGACAGTATGTAAGTTTAACTTTTACTTATCGTTTTGGTAAGAATGAAATTAAGCCTGCCCGCAACAGGAGCACCGGTTTAGAAGCCGAGCAGGGAAGAATGAAAAATTAACTGAAGTTAAAACTCAAGCCACCAACTAACCATTGGTGGTTTTTTTGTGGAATGTAATGAATGCTTTCATCTTAAATTTGAAAACAAAGTACAAACCGTTAACTTCATGCCATGGAAACCGATATAATCATTTCAGAAATTGATGCCTTACACAAAAAGCAAGATGTGGCTTTGCAAGCTAAGGATGCAGATCACTACTTTTTAATCTTCGATCCATCTTTTCAATTTACTGGTTCCAATTCGGTTACCTTAAACTTAAGAGATTATAAAGCTGATATTCAGAGCCTTTTCAGAAATTCAAAAAGCATTGAAACAAGTCATTACCGGATAAAATCAGCCTTTGAAAACGAGGTGTTTACTGAAAAAATTGCCCGTAAATCAATTATCATTAAACCCAATTTGCTTGTTTTTTCTAAAAAGCAAACCATACAAACAGAAGAAGTTTACCAATGGAAAAACGTTGGTGGCGAATGGAAGGTGCTTGCTGTTGAGGTAGTTTTGGAAGAGAAATATTAAATTCCTGATCTTTTTAACCTGCCATCGCGAAAATATTATCGGCAATATCTGTGCTGATCTTCCCCCTTCGATAAGTATCAAACAGAGGAATGTCCGTTTCTTTAAGCAGTATCCTTAAATTATAATTGATTTAAACCCGTTCAAAACTTCATTAAATCTTCTTTCAAAAACTTTAAAACAAATTCGGTATTTTTGCCGCTTAATTTAGATTACAATATATGTTAAGAACAGTAACTTGTGGTGCACTTACCCTCAATAACTTAGGCGAAAGTGTAACCCTGTGTGGTTGGGTACAGAAATCAAGAGATTTAGGCGGTATGACTTTCATTGATATCCGCGATCGTTATGGTATTACACAGCTTGTTTTTAACATGGATGATAACCGTGAACTTTGCGAAGCAGCACGTTCGTTAGGTCGCGAATTTGTAATTAAAACCACTGGTACTGTTGTTGAACGCAGCAACAAAAACCCAAAAATGTCAACCGGTGATGTAGAGATTAAAGTTTCTGCTTTAGAGATTTTAAACGCTGCAAAATTACCGCCATTCATGATTGATGATGAAACGGATGGTGGCGATGAGTTGCGCATGAAATACCGTTATTTAGATTTACGCCGTAACCCGGTTCGCAACAACCTGGTTTTGCGTCATAAAATGGCACAATCGGTTCGCCGTTATTTAGATGCTTTAGATTTTATTGAGGTTGAAACACCAGTTTTAATCAAATCTACGCCAGAAGGTGCAAGAGATTTCGTGGTGCCAAGCCGTATGAACGAGGGTGAGTTTTACGCTTTGCCTCAATCGCCGCAAACTTTTAAGCAATTGCTTATGGTTTCTGGTTTCGATAGGTATTTCCAGATTGTGAAATGTTTCAGAGATGAGGATTTAAGAGCCGATCGCCAGCCTGAATTTACACAGATTGATTGCGAGATGTCGTTCATTGAACAAGAAGATATTTTAAACACTTTTGAAGGGTTAATCCGTACTTTGTTTAAAGAAGTTCGCAATTATGATTTACCTGAAGTGCCACGTATGCAATATGCTGATGCGATGCGTTTATATGGCTCTGATAAACCAGATACGCGTTTTGATATGCAGTTTGTAGAACTGAACGATTTGGTAAAAGGAAAAGGTTTCCCTGTTTTTGATAACGCTGAATTGGTAGTTGGTATCAATGCAAAAGGCGCAGCCAGTTATACCCGTAAACAATTAGACGAGTTAACTGATTTTATCAAGCGTCCGCAAATTGGTGCTACAGGTTTAATTTATGCCCGCCATAATGAAGATGGAACCATCAAATCTTCAGTAGATAAATTTTTTAACGAAGAAGATTTAAAGCAATGGAGCGAAGCTTTTGCTACAGAAAAAGGCGATTTGATTTTAATCCTGGCAGGTTCTACTGATAAAGTGCGCAAGCAGCTAAACGAACTTCGTTTAGAAATGGGTAACCGTTTGGGTTTACGCGATAAAAATACTTTTTCAGCGCTTTGGGTGCTTGATTTTCCGCTATTGGAATGGGATGAGGAAACCGAACGTTACCATGCCATGCACCACCCGTTTACTTCACCAAAACCGGAAGACATTGCTTTGTTAGATACTGATCCGAAAAATGTTCGTGCGAATGCCTACGATATGGTAATTAACGGAACTGAAGTTGGCGGTGGCTCTATTCGTATTCACGACAGAGAATTACAGGCTTTAATGTTCAAACATTTAGGATTTAGCGCAGAAGAAGCCCAAAAACAATTTGGTTTCTTAATGGATGCTTTCGAATTCGGCGCACCTCCACACGGTGGTATCGCTTTTGGTTTCGATCGTTTAACTTCGATTTTTGCTGGCTTGGACTCGATTCGTGATGTGATAGCTTTCCCTAAAAACAATTCAGGTAGAGATGTGATGATCGATAGCCCAAGTACAATTGATGATAAACAATTAAAAGAATTGAAGATCAAAACTGATTTGTAGTGATCTAATAAATGCTACTCTGAATTTATTCAAGGTATAAAAAAAGCGCTGATGATTGTCAGCGCTTTTTTTTTGTTCATTGGAATTCTTATCCATAAATATCATTCAGCATTTTCGCCAGGCGAACGCCACCTTTAAGTAACTGCTGATTTAAAGTTTCGACCCAGTCGAAATTGTAGCGATAGCTTAATTTCGAATCTGGTTTAGTGGTTTCGTAGATTTTATTGCAAACCAGATAAGATTCATAAACATTCTCTTTCAGGCTGGTGTTTTGCCAGTTATATAACTGAACAGCAGAAGGGTGATTAATGGCTTTTGCGTATTCAGTATAGCTTAATTGTTGATACTCGATCAATTGTTCATCCCACACGCGGTGTAAGTTCGATTTTTCGTTAAACCATAAAACCGAAACCCTATTTCCGCCTAAATCCTCTTTGCGGGCTACATGCATTGGTTGGCATAAATCGCCAGCCATGTGTACCAACATGCGTAAGGCCAGTTTTTTCTCATCAGCTGTGCTGCTTGATTTTTTTAAAACAGCTGTTAATTCGATAATTTTGTTGTACAGGTTTGGCGATTTTTCTGTTTCCAAAAAATTGAAGATAACATCTTTGGTTTGCCCTGCGGGTAAGTTTACAAAGTGCCAGTTGTATAGGTAATTATAGGTAGAGTCTGATTTAATGAAATCGCCCCAGTTAGCCGACATCGCCAGGGTTTCTGAGCCTAAAATGGATTGGATTGCTTTTCGGGTTTTGGTTTTCAAATAACTATCGGCAATTTCGCCCACCACACGGTGACCAATCATGCCCCAGGCATTAGCCTGAATGGGCAAGTAAGCTAAAAAACCGATGGCCGCAACGGTGGCTAATTTCTTTTTAATTGATGTAAATTTCATTTTATAATTCTTTTTGTACGCAAGTAACTTTTTCTTTTAAGGATAATGTAATTTCTCGCTGATCGCTCATGCTTTCTAAAACTAAAGTATCTGCTGATTTTTTCTTGATCAGGAAATTCCTTTCGTACCGGCCAATGCGGTAGCAGCCTGAAATTTTTTGTTTGTAATTGGCGTGAGTAAATGTAGCACCAACAATTAAAGTATCGCCTTTAACGCCATAAACACCTTTCGCATATTCTTTCCAAATGCCATTGTTGTAGCAAGAATCTTCATAAAAATTCACTTTGCTGTGGGTTTCAAAATCGATGTAAACCGAATCGCAGGTGAACTTAAAATGGTGTTTGGTGTAATTGCTTAATTTGTTGCTGTAGGCTACGGAATCTTGATTCCACACACCCTGCATAAAATCTTCTCCCTTGCCCTGAACATTTGGCAAGCGGGTACAGGCGCTTAAAAGAGGTAAAAGGTAAAGGGTGAAAGCTAAAAGGTAAAGATGTTTAAATTGAATCGAGCTTTCGATTTTCCCCAATTGATTAAACTTAATATTAGTGAGCATACTATTTAAACTCATTCGGTGGGAATTGCTTTGGAAAATTTTTATTCGCGTTTAAGGTATTGTTAATCAGCATGAATAACCCTACTGAAAAACAGATTCCTACGAAAAAGCCAATCACTCCGGCAATCGTATAATAACTTGTCGCGTCGAGTATTGAAAGACCACTACTCTGCGTGAAATATGGCATCACAAAATGGTAGAATATTGTTAGTAACAACGAAATACCAGATCCAATAATCAGTAGTATCGAATCGGCTTTTACCTGTTTCGAAATGTAATAGCAGCAAGCAATAAAACCGATTATTTGCGGAACAATCGAAATTAAACTGAATAGTGTTGTGGTGAACGAACTTCCCATATTTTAAGTCTTTTCTCTATGCGCTACGCAAACTGAGTTTGAGTTGCTGTATTTGTTAAATAAACCCGATTGACGCGGAAAGCTTTTTTTTATTGCATCAACGTTGAATAATTGTTAGTATGACAGGAGTTTAAAAAAAACTTGTAGCAAAAGCGGGGCTGTCGAATCCGAAGAATGAAAGCCCTGCTTTTCCCTGAATACCTAAAGGAACTTTCCTCTATGACTATAATTGAGCCATAGAAAGAAGTTCCGCTTCTTAGGCTACTCGGATTATTTCAAACTACCAACCATATCTTCCGGACGAACCCACTCATCGAATTGTTCGTTGGTTAACAAGCCTAATTCAACTGCTGCAGCTTTTAAGGTTTTATTTTCTTTGTGTGCTTTCTTTGCAATTTTAGCCGCATTTTCATAACCTACATGCGGGTTTAAAGCCGTAACCAACATCAAGGAGTTTTGTAAATGTTTCTCAATTTCTGGCAAGTTAGCCGTAATCCCTTCCGCACATTTTACGGTGAAAGAAACACAAGCATCGCCAATTAAACGAGCTGATTGTAAAACGTTTGCCGCGATTAAAGGTTTGAAAACATTTAACTCAAAATGGCCAGACATGCCGCCTACAGAAACCGCCACATCATTACCAATAACCTGAGCACAAACCATTGTTAAGGCTTCCGGCTGTGTAGGATTCACTTTTCCTGGCATAATTGAAGAACCTGGTTCGTTATCTGGTATTACAATTTCGCCAATCCCACAACGCGGACCAGAACTTAACATACGCACATCATTCGCCACTTTCATTAAGGCAACCGCAGTACGTTTTAAAGCGCCAGAAAGTTCGACCATGGCATCGTGAGCCGCTAGAGCCTCGAATTTATTTGGCGCCGTAACGAATGGTAAACCTGTTAAATCGGCAATTTTTTGCGCCACTAAAACATCGTAACCTTTTGGTGTATTTAAGCCAGTACCAACAGCTGTACCACCCAAAGCCAACTCAGCAACCATAACCAAAGCATTTTTAATGGCTCTGATGCTGTTGTCGATTTGCTGAACGTAACCTGAAAATTCTTGCCCTAAAGTTAAAGGCGTAGCATCCATAAAGTGGGTACGGCCGGTTTTGGTAATGCCCGAAAATTCCTCTACTTTTTTAGCCAAAGCGTTACGCAACTGCTCCAAGCCAGGAATGGTGTTTTCTACCGTTAATTTATAGGCTGCAATATGCATTGCAGTTGGGTAAGTATCGTTTGATGATTGCGATTTGTTCACATCATCATTCGGGTGAAGCACTTTTTTATCATCAGCCAATGCACCACCATTAATTACGTGGGCACGGTTTGCAATTACTTCGTTTCCGTTCATGTTACTTTGCGTACCAGAACCGGTTTGCCAAATTACCAACGGAAATTGATCGTCTAAATCGCCGGCAATAATTTCATCACAAGCTTTGGCAATTAAATCAGCTTTATCTGCAGAAAGTACGCCAAGCTCTGTATTTGCTAAAGCCGCAGCTTTTTTCAGGTAGCCAAAAGCATGAATAATTTCTTTAGGCATTGAACCTTCAGGACCGATTTTGAAGTTGTTGCGTGAGCGTTCGGTTTGTGCACCCCAGTATTTGTCGGCAGGTACCTGAACCTCGCCCATGGTATCGTGTTCTATTCTGAAACTCATTATAATTTGATTTTTGTTGTCGCAAATTTAAGTTTTTTGCCTATAAAGCAAGGTATTATATTCGATATTTACTAAGGTGTCATTTGAGCGTTTTTTAGATGTGCTAAGTTTTTATTTTGGAAAGGTGCTGATGTGGTTCTTCTGATTGGTTCGGCCCCGCTGATTCGCTTAAAGTTTTTGTGATTGTCATGTTAAGCTTGTCGAAACACGGCAACAAAAAACTTTCCGCTGCCATCGGGTTTAGGAGTGGCCTGTAAACTACAATCAATAAAGGAGCATAATGCAAATTTTGGCATAAGCCCAAAGCGTTTAATCATTGTTCCGTTGGTCGAAACCAACGACAAAGGTTAACAAAATAGCAAGTTCATTGCCGTTCGGCTTTAGCCAAGAGAATCTAAATCCTGCCCGAAACCATTCAAATACTAAGTTAATGGTTTCATTTACTATTTTGGGGTTTTTTAAGCCAGATGTATCGCGGAGCTTTATGGAAAATTAAATTATATGAAAAAGTTGTTATTTTCTTGGATTTTAATCTTATCATTTCAATCGTACGCACAGGTTCGACTAGATACCTTATACAATAGGCCATTTGAAAAAGGTAGCCAATATTGGTCTTATGGTATGAGTTCCAAGTATACATTTACCTTTACAGTAGACAATGAAACTAAAAACGTAAGTTCAATAATTGCAGATCCACTTTCTGCAAGACGCTCAGTAATTTATCTTGATAGGGCTAAAAATATTTCATTGATGTGCTGGATTTACGCAAAGAGCTTGGATAATTTTAGGTACACGATTTTAGAGAATGATTCAGTTATTCTAGCTAAAGATGTAATACCAAGAACAGTTAGTAAAAACAAAAATTCATATTACATTGATTTTGGGAGATTTAATATTGTTGATAAAACAATATCAATCGTATTCTACGAAAAAAACAAATCTGAATCTGACTACAAATTTGCCTTTTATAATAAAGATGTTAAGCCTGTTGATTTGTTAAGTGCCCAAGTTATAGAAGTTTTTAAAAATCCGGAAATTAAAAACTTCAAAAACAAAGAAGGTAAATTTGTGCGCAGAGAAGTTACTACTGGTAAAGTTTTAACTTTAAATAATGGCTCTATACTCTTTTCTAAAAATCTTTCTTACGTCGAAATTAAAATTAAGCCTGTAGAAAATGTTTTTCTTTACAAGGTACTACTGCAGCGCATAAACAACAGTAGTGAAGTGATCAGTAAACTCGTTCAACCTTCTTGGAATTACGATTCTGAAGGTAACATGGTGGCAAAACTAGATATTGATAATTTAAGTAAGGAAGGTAAATATGAGCTGGAGATTATTCCAGCTATTGGATTTAGACGACTGACATCAAATAAAGCTAAAAAGATTATTTTCGATGTGTCAACTGAAAAGCTTTTCTCTACTAAACAACTTATCACCTCAGCATTACTGTTTTCCTTAATAGTAGGCGCAATAACTGGAGGCCTAGCTGTTTATGTCAAAAACAAACAGATTAAAGAAAAAGTAGCTGAGCAGGCCAAACAAAAGGAGGTGGCTCAACTCAAACTTAACTCCGTCCGTTCGCAGCTCAATCCGCACTTTTTGTTTAACGCTTTAGCGGGCATTCAAAACCTGATGAATAAAAACGAGATTGATAATGCCAATCGCTACCTAAGCAAGTTCGCCCGCCTTACCCGAAATGTTTTAGATAGTAAAGAACTCATCAGTTTAACTGAAGAAAAAACCTTGTTAGATGATTACCTGCAAATGGAACAATTACGCTTTGGGTTTCAATACAAAATAAATGCTTCAACCGATTTAGACAAAGAAAATATAGAAATTCCAGCCATGCTTTTACAGCCTTTTGTAGAAAATGCAGTTAAACACGGAATTGCAGAAAAAAGTAATGATGGCGAAATTACAGTAACTTTTGAAAAGCAAGTGTCGAATTTAGTGCTAAAAATATCTGACAATGGCAAAGGTTTCGATACAACTCAAACTTACAATGGCTTAGGCTTGGCTTTGAGTAAAAATCGAATATCTTTACTGAATACAATTTATAAAGAAACACCTTTCATTTTGGATATTCAATCTGATACCAACGGAACCACAGTTACTATAACTTTAACACAATGGTTGTAAAATGAGGACAATTTTAGTAGATGATGAGCGGGCAAATTTGGAGAATTTGCAGGTTTTGCTAGCCAAGAACTGTCCAGAAGTTAAGGTTGTAGCTATTGCCAACAACATAAATGATGCCTTTGAAAAAGTAAAGCTGCATCGACCAGATTTGCTATTTCTTGATATCCAAATGGGCAAAACCACAGGTTTTGATTTGCTAAACTTGTTGCCTGAAAAAACTTTCGAGGTGATTTTTGTTACGGCATACGACAATTATGGCATCCAAGCCGTAAAGTTTGCTGCCCTCGATTATTTGCTAAAACCTGTTGATCCTGATGAGTTAATTGCTGCGGTTTCAAAAGCCAAAGAACGAATTACAAATAAGATGAATAGTGAGCAGCTCAGTTTTTTGCTCAATCAAATCAAAAGAAGCGAGCCTGCCGTTCCAAAAATTGCATTGCCACAGCAACATGAAATCCGTTATGTTTCGATTGATGATATCGTACGTTGCGTTGCAGACAATACTTATACATTTTTCTACTTATCCACGGATGAAAAAATCTTAATTTCCAAACCCTTGAAAGAATATGCTGATCTGCTGAAACCTCAGGGCTTCATTCGGGCGCATCAAAGTCATTTGGTAAATCCAAAATATGTAAAAAGCTGGCTTAAAGAAGATGGCGGAACTTTATTGATGAATAACGGGCATAAAATTCCGGTTTCGAAACCGAATAGAGAAATGGTAAAAGCTGTTTTGGGGAAGTAAGATTTAACAAATATTATTATATTTAAGTTATGAAAACGCTAAAATCGCTCTATTTAACTTTCTGTTTAGTTTGCTTGATAAACTTTGCTTACGCAGCGATGCTAGGCACTCCCGAAATAATCATTCTTCTTGTGGTTTGCATTTTATTAATGGTTCCAGTAGGATTGATCGTTTGGTTAATTGTTTATCTTGTGAAAAGAAACAATCGTTAGCGTCTCTACCGTAATTTCTACCGATAGTAGGAAAACTTTTTAATAAGAATTAAGTCATAGCGATCGCATGAAGATTGCCCCGTTCCTCGCAACGCCGACCGTTCTAATCTTGCAGTAAAACATATCCGTGGTTAATAAACCTTTTTGTACTTTTGCGGCTATGTCAGTTATTAAACCCTCGTTAGCAAAAGGTACACGCGATTTTACGCCTGTTGAAATGGTAAAACGCAACTTTATTTACGATACCATTAAATCGGTTTTCAGGAAATATGGTTATGCGGAAATTCAAACACCAAGTTTTGAAAACCTTTCTACTTTAACCGGAAAATATGGTGATGAAGGCGATAAACTGATATTTAAAATTCTGAATAGTGGCGAGTTTTTAAGCCAAAAAGTTTTAGATAAAGTTAGTAACCTTAAAAAAGAATTTGAGCATGCGCAAGGGTATCTTGCTGAAAATGATGATTCTAATCCAGATAAGATTGTTATAGGTGGAGATGCATCAGTTGTGTTTGGGAACAATGAAGAATTTGCTAAATTGCAAAAAGCAATATCTCTTTACAAAAATGTCAGCAAGACTGTTCTAACAGATATTTCTGAAAAAGCACTTCGTTACGACCTAACCGTTCCTTTCGCTCGTTACGTGGTGATGCACCAACACGAAATCACCTTACCTTTCAAGCGTTTTCAGGTGCAGCCGGTTTGGCGTGCCGACCGACCGCAAAAAGGCAGATACCGTGAATTTTACCAATGTGATGTAGATGTAGTAGGTTCGGAAAGTTTATTAAACGAGGCAGAATTCATCCTGATTTACAATGAAGCTTTATGCAAATTAGGCTTAAAAGATTTCACCATCAAAATTAATAATAGAAAAATTCTATCAGGCATTGCTGAGATTATAGGTAAACCTGATTTAATTATTGATATGACCGTAGCCATCGATAAATTGGATAAAATTGGTTTAGATGGGGTGAGTAAAGAGTTATTGGAGCGTGGTTTCACAGAAGATGACCTGGAAAAACTTCGTCCGGTTATTTTGTTAGAGGGAACTAACGAAGAAAAACTGACGAGTTTGAAAGATGTTTTAGCAGCTTCAGAAACAGGCTTAAAGGGTATTACAGAAATTGAACAGGTTTTTGAATATGTGGAAAGCTTGATATCTTACGGATTGCCTTTAACCGCAAAACTCGAATTGGATATCACATTGGCTCGTGGCTTAAACTATTATACAGGTTGTATTTTCGAAGTTAAAACCAACGAAGTAGCGATGGGCAGCATTGGTGGTGGCGGCCGTTACGACGATTTAACGGGCATGTTTGGTTTGAAAGATTTAACAGGCGTTGGCGTTTCTTTTGGTGCAGACAGAATTTACGATGTATTGGAAGAACTAAATCTTTTCCCGGCAGCTGCAGAAGTTGGCACCAAGGTTTTGATTAGTAATTTCGATGTTGCAGCAGAAAAATATGCCTTGCCGATTTTGCAACAATTAAGAAGTGCTGGTATTTCCGCAGAACTTTATCCTTCATCAGCAAAGCTGAAAAAACAAATGGCTTACGCCGATGCTAAAAATATCCCTTATGTAATTTTAATTGGTGGCGATGAAATTGCAAGCGGCGAATTGACGCTAAAGGATATGCAAAGTGGCGAGCAAAAGAAGTTGACGGTTTTGGGTATTCTGGATGTATTGAAATAGGCTTAACCGCAAAGGACGCCAAGCTGAGATAGAAATTAAACCTTCAATTTTGCAGTCCTTTGCGTTTTCATCTTCTATTTCTTTCGGTTAACAACTATCTTCCTATCCGCAGCAATATTGGGAAATGCACATCCTTAATAGCATCGTTGCCCCAGGCTTCTTTCAATTCCGTAAACATATATTCTAAAGGGTTTCTGTCATTCGCTTTTTTATAATGCTGCAAGGATGACCAGGTATTTAAATATCCAATCATCTGGTTAAAATTCCACGATGTTTTAATTTGAAAATGTGGTGCAACAATCTCTTCGAAAGGAAACGGAATGGTTTTATAGCCTTCTTCAATATAACGACGTTCGCTATCCCAGTATTTTCCTAAAATGTCTTCATACAATTTATGAATCGCCTGATCAACTTTTTTATCAATAAACATCAGGCCGTAACCAATCACGGCGATCAAGCCATCTGGTTTAAGTGTACGTTTAACTTCTCCATAAAACGCATCAAAATTAAACCAGTGGATAGCTTGTGCAACTGTAATTAAATCAAAACTTTGATCAGGAACATTTGCTTTGTCTGAAGATTCTACCTGATAAATTATATTAGGCAGTTTCATCGCCTGATTCAACTGTTTCTCGCTGATATCGGTAGCATAAACACTTTGAAAATGTTGCGCTAAAACACGGGCAACTTGTCCGTTTCCTGTAGCGCAATCCCATGCGGTATCCTTACTTTTCACTAAAGAAAAAAGATAGTCATACAACTCTTGTGGGTAAGTTGGACGATAGATGGCATATTCAGCCGCCTGTGTAGAGAAGTTGTCTTTCATATTTAATTTCGAATAAGTAAGTGATTTTTTGAATACTTTTTTGCAAATCAGTTATTCTAATAGCTAACTTACAAATTAAACAAAAGTTATCAATTAGTGTTTAAATCACTTATTGAAAATCAATACTTCCAAACGCATGAATAATACCTTGAACGATTTTAGGCCAGAAGAAATGAAGGATGTGAAATATAGGCTTAAATCTATTTTTGGTGGTTCGGTGGGTAATTTGGTTGAATGGTACGATTGGTACACATATTCTGCGTTTGCTCTATACTTTTCGCCGATATTTTTCCCAAATAGTAATCCAACGGCACAATTACTCAATACGGCAGGGATTTTCGCTGTAGGATTTTTAATGCGACCGATTGGCGGGTGGTTGTTTGGTAGCATTGCCGATAAAAAAGGCAGAAAACAATCGATGGCACTTTCGGTACTGATTATGGCAATTGGCTCGTTGATTATTGGCTTAACACCAGGCTATAAACAGATCGGAATTGCTGCTCCTTTGTTATTGGTATTTGCCAGGTTAATTCAGGGTTTAAGCACCGGGGGTGAATATGGTACATCTGCCACCTACCTAAGCGAAATGGCCAGCCAGAAACATCGCGGTTTCTATTCGAGTTTTCAATACGTAACATTAATCGGCGGTCAATTATTAGCCTTGGGGATACAGTTGATTTTACAAAACTGGTTGCTTACGCCAGAAGAACTTAGTGCATGGGGTTGGCGAATACCTTTTTTTATAGGGGCGATTCTATCTTTCATTGCGTTATATCTTCGAAGGCACATTGCTGAAACATCAGCCTTTGAAAATAAGAATAAGGAAGAGAAAAAAGGAGGCATTGCAGTGCTCATGAAATATCCAAAAGAGGTTTTTACTGTTGTAGGCTTAACTTTGGGCGGAACCATCGCTTTTTATACATTTAGCACATACATGCAAAAATTCCTGGTCAATACGGTTCATCTGAGCAAAGAAACCTCAACAATGCTTTCATTTATTTCGCTCTTGGTCTTCGCCGTTTTGCAACCTCTGTTTGGATTATTGTCAGATAAAATCGGTAGAAAACCTTTGTTGGTTGGCTTTGGGGTATTGGGTAGTTTATGTACTGTGCCAATATTAACTGGTATGGCAAGTGAAACGAACACCACAATTGTATTCTTGTTGATGATCGGTGCATTAATTATTGTGAGTGGGTACACCAGTATTAATGCTGTAGTAAAAGCAGAATTGTTCCCTGCAGAAATCAGGGCTTTGGGTGTGGGTTTGCCTTATGCGCTAACCGTTGCCATTTTTGGAGGAACGGCAGAATATTTCGCTTTGTGGTTTAAAAACATCGGTCATGAAAATTATTTTTACTGGTATGTTACGGCCTGCATTTTGATTTCTCTAATTTTATATACCACGATGAAAGATACCAAACACCATTCGAAAATAGACGATTAAGCTAAAATAATATGATTTTAAGATCTGTGTAATTATCTCAAATTGAACCTGTAAATATCAATAGGTGAATTGCATAGATTAAGATTTTGAAGATTAAAAATCTCATACGACGGTGAATTTCACGGCTAAAATTTGTAGCAAAAACCGCCTTTAAAAACCTCAATTTTTCTATCTTTACCATTATGCAAAACCAAGCTCCACTAGCCGAAAGAATGCGCCCTCAAAATTTAGATGAATATGTTGGGCAAAAACATCTGGTTGGAACTGATGCCGTTTTGCGTAAGGCAATTGAAAGCAGTCAGCTCCCATCGATGATTTTTTGGGGGCCTCCGGGTGTTGGCAAAACAACCCTCGCTTATATTATTTCTCAGGCCTTAGATCGGCCATTTTTTAACTTAAGCGCAATTAACAGTGGCGTAAAAGATATTCGGGAAGTCATTGATCGGGCAGCACAGCTTAAAGATAGTTTTTTAGGTTTACCGATTTTGTTTATAGACGAGATTCATCGCTTTAGTAAGTCGCAGCAGGATAGTTTGCTTGGTGCTGTAGAGCGTGGGTTGGTAACGCTGATTGGTGCGACTACCGAAAATCCATCCTTTGAAGTCATCTCCGCTTTGCTCTCCCGCTGTCAGGTATACATCCTCAAATCTCTTACTGAAGATGAATTGGCGGGGTTGCTTCAAACGGCAATAAAAAGAGACTCCGTTCTGGCTCAAAAAAACATTACCATTAAGGAACATGAAGCTTTAATTCGATTGAGTGGCGGCGATGCCCGTAAACTTTTGAACGTTTTAGAAATCGCGATCAATGGAATCGGTGGAGATGAAATTACACTAATAAATGAGAATGTTCTGGCACATGCGCAACAAAATCTGGCGCTTTATGATAAGGCTGGCGAGCAACATTACGACATCATCTCGGCTTTTATTAAATCCATTCGTGGTAGCGATCCTAATGCGGCTGTTTACTGGCTGGCCAGAATGATTGAAGGCGGTGAAGATCCGCTATTTATTGCCCGTCGGCTACTCATTCTATCATCAGAAGATATTGGTAATGCCAATCCGAATGCTTTACTTTTGGCCAATAATTGTTTCACTGCAGTAAATGTAATCGGTTATCCCGAAGCCAGGATTATCTTATCTCAATGCGTTACTTACCTGGCCAGTTCTGCAAAAAGCAATGCATCTTACGAAGCCATTAATCATGCTCAGGCTCTGGTGAGGCAAACAGGTAACCTGCCCGTTCCACTTCACATTAGAAATGCGCCAACCAAACTGATGAAAAATATTGGCTATGGAAAAGACTATAAATATTCTCATGGTTATGAAGGAAACTTTGAAGCTCAGGAATATTTTCCTGATGAGCTAAGTGGAACAAAATTATATGATCCGGGGAAAAACCCGGCAGAAGAAAAGCTACGTGAAAAGTTAAAACAAAACTGGAAAGACAAATACAATTATTAGTGTAACATTTCGCTACAAATGGCTACTAATAAAAAGAACTATTACTAAACTTATAATATGCTGAGTACTTTTTTAAGCCATCAAAGGAAATCTTTCTGGCGTTCGCGAAACCGGGGTGGTAGTATTGCTGCTCAAGTTGTTCTGGGCTTTTTTATGCTTTATTTCTTGGCAGTTGCCGTGGGCGTGGGTTTTGGAATGTCGATTTTTTTGCCTGAGATATTTAAAGGTGTAGATATCCTTACCAGTTTTAATGGAGTTATTTTATACTATTTTGCGTTAGACTTTGTGATGCGTTTACAGCTTCAGGAGCTTCCAACTTTAAGCATCATTCCTTATTTGCATTTAAAAGTTCCGAAAGGTAAAATCATCAACTTTTTAAATATCAAGGCACTTTTTTCAGCCTTCAATATTTGGCCTATTTTTCTGTTTTTCCCTTTCATTTTCATGGAGATTATCGATGAATACGGCGGTTTTGCTGCTATTATGTATATTGTTTCCATTATTTCAATTACTTTATTTAACAATTACCTCATCCTT
>NZ_AJLG01000039.1 GCF_000258495.1 Pedobacter agri PB92 | reverse complement strand
AGTCGGGAGCTTTTTTTTATTTACTTGAAGAATCTTCTTCTTTTTTAGGCTCTTCTTTCTTCTTTTCGCCTTTTTTGTGATTTACTGAAATCAACTCTGTTTCTTTATTGTAATCAATTTCCAAAACATCGCCTTCAGTTAATTCACCTTTGAGTATTTCTTCTGCGATCGGATCTTCTAAATATTTCTGAATGGCACGTTTTAACGGACGGGCACCAAAATTACTATCGAAACCTTTATCGGCAATATAATCTTTAGCATTATCAGTTAATGCAATTTCATAACCTAAAGTATGAACGCGACCGAATAAAGCTTTTAATTCGATATCAATGATTCTGAAAATCTCATCTTTACCTAAGCTATTGAAAACGACTACATCATCAACACGGTTTAAGAATTCTGGAGCAAAAGCACGTTTTAAAGCACTTTCTATTACGCCACGACTGTGAGATTCGGCCTGGTTTGTTTTCGCAGATGTAGAGAAACCAACTCCCTGACCAAAATCTTTTAACTGACGGGCACCAATGTTAGAAGTCATGATGATGATTGTATTTCTAAAATCAACTTTACGACCTAAACTATCTGTTAATTGTCCTTCATCTAAAACCTGTAATAAGATATTGAAAACATCAGGGTGAGCTTTCTCAATCTCATCTAACAAGATTACAGCATATGGTTTTCTTCTAACTTTTTCAGTTAATTGTCCACCTTCTTCATAACCCACGTATCCTGGAGGCGCTCCCACTAAACGAGATACTGCGAATTTCTCCATGTACTCACTCATATCAATTTGAATTAGCGAATCATCACTATCAAACATGAAACGAGCCAGTTCTTTTGCCAATTCTGTTTTACCAACACCAGTTGGACCTAAGAAAATAAATGAACCGATTGGTTTTTTAGGATCTTTTAATCCTGCTCTGGTACGTTGGATGGCTTTGGTTAATTTCTTAATGGCATCATCCTGACCAATAATTTTCTCCGCAACTTTATCGTACATATTTAATAGCTTTTGGCTATCGGTTTGTCCAACACGTTGTACCGGAATACCAGTCATCATGGCTACAACTTCAGCAACATTATCTTCAGAAACTTCGTAACGTTTTGTTTTAGTTTCTGCTTCCCATTCCGCTTTAGCTTTATCTAATTCTTCAATTAAATTTTTCTCTGTATCGCGTAATTTTGCTGCTTCTTCATATTTCTGGCTGCGAACAACTTTGTTTTTCTCTAACTTAATATCTTCGATTTTTGCCTCGATATCGATGATGTTCTGAGGAACGTGGATGTTTGTCAAATGCACTCTGGATCCTGCTTCATCTAAAGCATCAATTGCTTTATCTGGTAAGAAACGATCAGAAATATAGCGAGATGTTAAAGTAACACAAGCTTCAATTGCTTCTTGAGTATAAGTTACACCATGGTGTTCTTCATACTTGTCTTTAATGCGGCTTAAAATTTCGATAGTTTCATCAGGTGTAGCTGGCTCAACCATTACTTTCTGGAAACGACGATCCAACGCACCATCTTTTTCGATATACTGACGATACTCATCTAAAGTGGTAGCACCAATACATTGAATTTCTCCCCTGGCTAAAGCAGGTTTAAACATATTTGAGGCATCAAGTGAACCTGAAGCACCACCAGCACCAACAATAGTATGAATCTCATCAATAAATAAAATTACATCGGTAGATTTTTCAAGCTCGTTCATCACGGCTTTCATACGTTCTTCAAACTGACCACGATATTTTGTACCAGCCACTAACGATGCTAAATCTAAAGTAACTACACGTTTGCCAAAAAGCACACGTGAAACTTTACGTTGTACAATGCGCAAGGCCAAACCTTCTGCAATTGCCGATTTACCAACACCTGGCTCTCCAATTAAAATCGGGTTGTTCTTTTTTCTACGAGATAAAATCTGCGAAACACGTTCAATTTCCTTCTCGCGGCCAACAATCGGGTCTAAGCGCCCTTCTTCTGCTGCCTTGGTTAAATCACGACCGAAGTTATCTAAAACCGGTGTTTTTGATTTAATATCCGAAACCTTTTTAGGTGTACTAAAGCTCTCTTCTTCACGATAATCATCATCGCCACCCGTAGATGCGCTGTTTGAAATATCATCTCTGAAACCATTTTTATTCACTTCAACCTCCTGTTTAAAAACATCATAAGTAACACCATACTGTAACAATATCTGCGAAGCAATGTTATCATCGTCTCTCAAAACAGATAACAACAAATGCTCTGTGCCAATTAAATCGCTTTTAAATATTTTAGCTTCTAAGTAAGTAATTTTTAAAACTTTTTCTGCCTGTTTAGTTAACGGAATATTGCCTAAGTTAACTGTAACACTCGAAGTACCGCGAACAGCATCTTCAATTGAGCGGCGCAATTTACCGGTATCAACTCCTAACGATCGTAAAATTTTTATAGCCATGCCATCGCCTTCGCGAATGAGGCCCAATAATAAATGCTCGGTTCCAATGTAATCATGCCCTAAACGGAGCGCTTCCTCCCTACTAAAAGAGATTACATCTTTAACCTGTGGTGAAAATTTTGCTTCCATAATACCTTTCTTAACAGCTACGTCCCTAAACTATAAAATAAATTATAAAAAGAGTACCTGCTGTTTTCTTTATTTTATCAACAATTGCGCCATATAGGTGGATAAACAAGCTTTTGAAAGACTTACTACCCAGAAATTAACTTAAGAATCGCGTCGTGATAAATATCGTGTCCGTTATATCTATCTACGTAATAAGTGTTTTGAAGGTTTTAAAGCAGATTTTTTAATCTTTCTACAGCTTAACCTAAAATTTTGTCGGTTTATTGTAAGGATATTTATGCAACAGGAAACTGACAATTTGTAACCTTTTGCACAAGCAATTTACAAGTTTTGACAGAAAAATAAAAGTTTGTGACATCTTTTAACAAATAATACTCCAAAATTTTTTTGATACTAAATAATCCTATCACTTGATGTTAAACCATACAAATAACTATTTGTGAAGGCGTTTTGTTTTTAAAGATGTGGCCTTAGATCATTTAGTTCGCATTATTTCTTTGCAATAGAAATCTAAATAAATTTTATTTACGTAAGTGCTTATGAATCCAAATTCGTGGATCATAACTATGGCACCTTTTTACCAACGGTATTTCATTGTACTTCTTTTACTACTTGCATTTGCAGGTAGGGTTGCGGTATATGCAATTCCCGTTCATAAGATGTCGAAAGAGTTGATCCAAAAGAGTTCTTCCGCTGAGAGTGAGAAATCCGAATCATCAGAAAAACAAAATCAACTGGAAGATAAAGTTAAACTTGCTGATCTGCATTTAAACAATATCACAAATTTTGATTTTGCTTCCTCTGGCAATGCCAACCAACATTCTTTCTCTGGCAACTTCTTATTGGCTTATTGCCATCTTCAAATTCCCGAACAACCCCCAAAATAGCAGCTCACCTGGCTCCTATTTATTAATTCTATACTTAATTAAACATTAAAATCATGATGAAAACTAAACATTTTTTCATAATGGCTTTGCTTGCCCTTATGACACCTATTTTATTCTCTGCCTGCAAAAAAGACAGAAACAACCCTACCGAAACACTTGTTCCGGGACCAGACGTAAATTTTTATGCGCTAACATCTGACAGCAAGTTGTTGTTGATCAATGCAAAAAATCCATCTTCTGTTAGTGCAACGGTTAGCATTTCTGGTTTACAACAAGGTGAAACACTTTTAGGAATTGATTTCCGCCCGGCAACAGGCCAGCTTTATGCTGTTGGAAGCACAAGCCGTTTATATGTAATTGACTATAAAACCGGTGTGGCAAGATCAATTTCTGCTACTCCACTAACACCAGCAATTAGCGGAACGTCAGTGGGTTTTGATTTCAATCCAACTGTTGATCGCATTAGATTGGTAACGAATACTGGTCAAAACCTGCGTTTAAATCCAGAAAGTGGAGCGGTGATGATTGCTGATGGCGCTATCAACGGCGTTACAAATGCAAGAGTTTCTTCGGTGGCTTACACGCAAAACAAAGCCGGTGCAACTGCAACAGTGCTTTTTGATATCGACGCCGCAACTGATAAACTTTATAAACAAGATCCGCCGAATGATGGAAAATTAGTTGAAGTTGGAAGTTTAGGCTTCGACGTAGAAGATGCAGGTGGTTTCGATATTAACCCCGATGGAACCGCAGCACTTGCTGCATTAACTGTAGGAGGAACTTCTGCATTATTTACGATTGATGTGAACAGTGGAAAAGCTTCGAAAATAGGAAACCTGCCTGCGAACATTACGGCTTTAGCTATTCCTACCGAACCAGTAGCTTATTCGGTATCTAACAATAATGAGTTATTAATTTTCAACCCATTGGCAGCTACGCCAACGGTTAGTGTAAAAACCATTTCCGGTATTCAAACTGGCGAACAAATTTTAGGAATTGATTTCCGTCCGTTAAATGGACAACTTTACGCTTTAGGAAGCACGAGCCGTATTTATACAATCAACACTTCATCCGGCGCAGCCGCGGTTGTGGGTACAGCTCCATTAACCACATTATTAAGCGGAACACAATTTGGTTTTGATTTTAACCCAACGGTAGATAGAATCAGAATTGTAAGTAATACAGGTCAAAATTTAAGATTTAACCCATTAGATGGTAGCGTAACTGTTGATGGTGTGCTGAACCCTGCTACAACTGGAATTACTGGTGCGGCATATACCAACAACTTTGCGGGTGCAACTACAACCGTTTTATTTGATATCGATTCAAATAGCGATAAATTGGTTAGACAGGATAACCCAAATTTAGGATTATTGGTTGATGTTGGTGCCTTAGGCATTAACGTAGAAGGAAGCAACGGATTTGATATTGGCGGTACAAGTGGACTGGCTTATGGCTTATTTACCGTAGGTACAACACAGCGAATTTATAGTGTAAACTTGACTACCGGCGCTGCTACAGCTGGTGCAACCATTACAAATGCCTCAAGAGGATTTGCTTTAGGTTTAGGCTTTTAGTGTTAATTTTTTTTAAATGTAAGATGCCCTTCGGATTTCGGAGGGCATTTTTTTATTTAATATCTTTTAATACAGCATTAGCGGCATGAAATCCGCACATACCATGCACACCTCCTCCAGGAGGCGTACTTGCAGAGCAAATATAAATACCGTTGGCAGGTGTTCTATAAGGCGAAACACTTAAAATTGGGCGACTGTATAATTGAGCCAGATCTAAAACACCACCATTGATGTCTCCACCAATATAATTCGGATTGTAGGCTTCAAATTGGGCAGTATTGATTATATGCCTATCAATAATAGTGTCTCGGAAACCCGGTGCAAAACGTTCAATCTGTTGCTCAACTGCATTTGTCATATCAACCGTAGAACCATTTGGAACATGGCAATAACCCCACAGAACTTGTTTCCCTTTGGGTACACGATCTGCATCAAACAAACTTTGCTGAGCAAGCAAAACAAAAGGATTTTCTGCAATTTTCCCATTAAAGGTCGCCTTTTCAGTTGCTGCAATCTCATTAAATGTTCCTCCTAAATGAACTGTTCCGGCTTTTCTGCAATCTGAAGCAGTAAAAGGAACAGGTTCACTTAATGCCCAATCTATTTTAAATACGCCTGGGCCGTAGCGAAACTTCTGAAGCCTTTTTTTTGTAGATGGAAGGCAAATGATCGCCAGCAATTTCTATCAATTGTTTGGGCCCCGTATCAAAAATTACCGCTTTCGCGGGTGGAATTTCACCATAAGACCGTACCATCCAGCCCATTTGCACCTTTCCGCCAAGAGACTCAAAGTAGCTAAGCAATGCATTTGCTATAGCCTGTGATCCCCCTTTTGGCAATGGCCAACCTTTTAGGTGCCCGTTTGCCATCAATACCAGGCCCACTGCAGCAGTTGACAATTGATCGAGTGGTAAAAAAGAATGCGCTGCCATTCCGGCAAATAATGCTTTTGCTTCTTCTGTTTTAAATCTGTTCGACAGCCATTTAGCTGACTTCATCGCAGAAAGACCAAATTGTAGACTTGCAATAAGTTCTTTAGGAATTTTAAATGGGCCTAAAATATCTTCAGCTAATTTTGGCCAATTCTCAACGATTGGCTGCATCAAATCGAGATAGTCTCCTTTGTCTATACCCAATCCATTGGCCGTTTCATATAGTGAAGATTTGAGCGAAGCACTTGTTCCATTATCAAATGGATGAGCTGCCAGAACGGGTGGATTAATGTATTCTAATCCATAGTCGGTAAGTGGCAGCTGACTGAAAAAAGGTGATCCGGCGGCCATTGGATGAATTGCCGAACAAACATCGGACAAATATCCTGGGAAAAATTCCTTGGAACGCATACCGCCACCAATTTGTTCTGATCCTTCGATTAATAATACCGATAATCCACTTCGCTGCAACTGGATCGCACAAGCCAGTCCATTCGGACCTGAGCCTACTACAACAGCATCATATTCGTAATTTTTCTGCACTAGTGGTTGGGTTTGTGTGAGGTACCTGTCTTTTCGAGATCTAAAACGGCTGTTCCCAAATCATAAACAGCGTGGTTTGGAAATTTGTTCTTAATAATACTGCTCCCCGCAGCAGAACGATAACCCGACGCACAGTTAACTAAAATTGGTTTATCCTGAGGGATTTTATTTAATTGATCTTTTAAATCCTGCAAAGGAATATTAATTGCACTTTTAAAAATGGGCTCATCCCTAAACTCTCTTTCTGTTCTCACATCAATGATAGTGTAGGTTGATTCATCAATAGCGCTTGTTGTAGTTTCATATTTTTCGAGCTTTTGTCCGTCTACGAGATTGTAAATAAAAGCTCCTGTTATATGTTGTTCATAACCGATTTTTGCTGTTTTAGCAATCACTTCTTCTAGCACACGCTTATCGGCTGCGACGAGATAGAAACTCGTATTGGGAGGAATTGTACTGCCTAACCAGGTTTCGAACTTTGCACCATTTTGTAGATTGATCGCATTTTTTAAATAAGATTTTTTAAAAACCGATTCAGGTCTGGCGTCAACAATAATGCTATTTTCCGAAGGTACAAAATTCGTCTCAAGCAGCTTTACACTGGCAATACTAGTTGCAAAGCCAGGCAAGCCTTTGATGTTCCAGGCCACATCATATGAAAAATATTTAGGTGTGAATGGAAGATCATTTAAAATATTTTTAACGAACTCCTCTTTGGTTTTTATCTGAAAAGCTGGATTATGAGCTTTTTCATCTCCAATAGTAGAGCTTGCAGCGTCCCGGATCGCTTTCCCACAAAGAGAACCTGCACCATGAGCAGGGTATACAATTACTGAATCAGCAAGCTTCGCAAATTTTTGATGGAGGGTATCAAATAATTGTTCGGCCAATCGTTTGCGCTGTGTGGTTGCATCCGTTCCAATTTCTCTCAAATCTGGTCTGCCAACGTCTCCAATTAATAATGAATCTCCTGAAAAAACAGCGATATCTTTTCCGTTTTCGGTAAGTACAACAGCGATGTGGTCTGGTGCATGGCCTGGTGTGAAAACAGACCTTAAACTAACGGAATCGCTCAGCCTTATTTTGTCCCCATCATCAAAACCGGTACGCTGGTAACTAGCTTTAGTTAAACTGCTGGCATAAATTTTTATATTATTCAGTTTTTGAAATTCCAGATGTGAACTGGTAAAATCAGCATGCGGATGTGTTTCTATAACACCCGTTACTGCTGCATTTTGAGATTTTGCATAGTCGAGGTAAGGTTTAGGATTTCTGCCCGGATCAATTAATATAATTTTTCCATTTACCAAAACGGCATAAGAAAAATGAGCAAGACCTTTATCTTGAAATTGTTCAATATGCCAATTTCTACTGCCACTAAAAACCTTTGAAGGCCAGGCTGCAGATAGCAGGAAAAATCCGCCTGCTTGCCGAATAAATGATCTTCTTCTCATCACTGAATTACAAAGTTAATTTTATCCACCCCGGTATTGCAGGTTTTTTCATCATAAGCGAAAACCAAAATCTCATAATTTCCCTTTTCTTTGATGTTTAGTTTTCCTTCGAAAAGATTGGTTTGTCCGGTGAATACTAAGGCCAAATCTTCTGTTTTAACACCCTCCTTTTTAACAATTGCCTGAACGTCAATTTTATCAGCATTCCAAATACCTCCACTTGTGATTGGGCAACCACAACTCATCGTAACACTTGCTTTGAAATTTAGCGAACCATTTTTTAAACTGGCCTGCTTGATTTGCTGGTGTGTGGTAGGTGATAAAATATCTACTATAAACCCTGGTATTTCCAGCACAATACCCTCACCTAAAATATTTTTACCGGGAATTACCCATAGCTGGGTGGAGGCATTAATAGTTGCATTTTTCCTATTCACTGGCGCCACTACTTCTATATCCACAAAAGTTGGTTCAGCGATTTTTAAATTGGCTATAAATTTTGCTGTAGCGCTATCTGTGATAGATTGTCCACGCTTTTTAGCTTGATTCATAATTACTTCAGTATTGCCAGAGCTTCCGGTAGTTAACCCCTTAGCTAAAATTTCTTTTGTTAAATGGTCTCGTACCACCACTAGTGCCCCACCAATGCCGGTGCCAATAAACTTTGCATCTTTTGCCTGCGCCCTAATTAGTACCTGCGTGTTCAGCTGGGCAAAAATTTGAAAACTCATCATCATGGCGAAAACGACGCCTACTATTTTTTTTAACATCACTTTACTTATTAAATTTAAGTTCACTTCTATCCAGTTTCGAAGCAAATTTCCTATCCACTTTATCCAAAACCACATAGAGAGAGTCTTTACGATCATTCAATCCGGAAAGGATGATCCGATTTTTTCCATCACGCTTAAAGTGCCAAACCAATTTTTGCTCCTTTACCACCTTTTCTTTCGACTTATTCTTTTTACCAGGTCCATCTTCGTCTCTTGAAGGGCGATTTTTATCCTGCAATATTAAATTCTGCGTTTTATGATCAATGGTATAATAAAGGAAGCGTCTTCCTCCGGCAATGCCAGCCAACTCATAACTCCTGTCTATATCTTTTGGATTTGGTGTTCCATTCGCTAATGAGATTGAAAAAGGCTTATGAACCTGATAAATCAAAGTACTCCATCTTTCAAAAACCACACTACGCCATCTGACTGAATCAAGCGGATTAAATGGCAATAACTTACCATTTAGTTTAAACTCTGTCACGTTGTAATATCCCGCAGCATTTGGCAGCCCTGGTGTAATAGGCTCTTTAAGTTGACCAACATGATAATGTACATCGTATCTCAGGTAAGCAAAAATGATGGTAAAAACAATTACAAAGGCATATTTAGTGGAGTAGAAAATACTGCGTTGCTTTTTCGTTTTCAACGGAGGATAATAATAGTTTGGCGTAACCTCCTTTTTCAAAATCAGCAGTCGCCACAGGTTGGGCACATATTGGATAAGTAAAAACAGGGATAAAAGGACAAAAAAACTACTGTAAACATGAACCCCTCCATCATAAGCAAAATTGGCATGGGCAATATTATAGAGTACCCCCGCAACCAATACTGCACCAATGGCAACAGTTCCCCTGAAAAAAAGCAGCACTCCGGCCACAATTTCCACCAAACCCAAAACAATTTCGTACCAGATAGACACACCTACTATCTGCCAATAAATTTTATAAGTATTGTAGTCGCCAAAATTGGTATCGAGATTGGAAATGGAAGGGTCGGGCATTTGCATGGGATAGAGTTTTAAAAAGCCGAAGGCAATAATGCCTATAGCAATGCGATAGCGAACCGCAACACGAAGCCAATAATAAAGTGTGTTATAATTTGTTCTTTTGCTTTTTCTGGCGATAAAAGTCCAAATTGAAGCACCAAGTAGTGCAACTATTAAAGCGACACCCCAGGTGGCGTAAGCACCTATTCCCCACCGCCCGCTGGGTGTTTGCAGGCTATAAAAATTTGGGCGATAACCCGTGAGGTTATTCAGAAAAGCGAAGACTGTTTTGGAAGAAATAGCTTTTGAATACCAATCGGTTGTAACCGGAATAATGAGCAAAAAAATAAAGATAAAGGCAATCCTAAACAAGATTTTCTCCCATCTGTTCCAAACCTGCCATTGGTTTGGTTCTGTTAAATTTTGTGTATGTATTTTCGATGTAACCAGCGTTTCCATAGCTTATAGTTAAATTGATTAATAAACGCTTACTTTTTTACGACGTCCTTTTTGCAACAAATATTCCTTCGGTAATTTTTTCAAACTCACCTTAAGAGAATCATGTTTTGCATCAACCCCATTTAATAAGATGATATCATTATCCGGCCTTGAAATAGAAAGTTGTAAAGTATCTGTAGGATCATTATTATTTGTGAGTTTGAGTTTCGATCCAGATAATATGTATGTATAAAAAAACCTCCCAGCATTGCCTTTAGATTCGTAATCTCCTAAACCATTTTTTTGAAAAGTTAAACTGGGTGAAACTGGATTAATTGGTGCATTAATGTTTTTTCTAATGCTCAATACATTCCATTTTTCAAAAACAACATCAACCCATCTCAAACTATCAGTTAACGAATAGGGTTTCTGTTCCCCGTTCCATTGAAAACTTTCTACATTATAAAAACCAGCTGCTTTAGCTAAGCCTGGTGTATTCGGATAGGGCCAATTGCTATTTCGATAATTAGCATAAGTAATGGTGCTGAAGAAAATTGCAAAAACTATAACAGCAAATTTTAGGGGCAGCTTAAGTTTTGGTTTATAAGCGGGATTAAATTCATCTGGCTTTGCTCTTCGCTCCTTAACCAAAAGATTATAAAGTCGCGGTGTATCGTATAATAGCAGAAATACGGAAAGGATTAACAAATAAACGCTGTAAAGTTGATCGCTCAAGTGATAGGCGTAATTGATCAACACGATATTAACCAATAACGCAGTTGCCAATCCGGCACCAATAATTGTTGTGCGCCTAAACATGAGCAACAAGCCTGCTAAAAATTCAATGGCGCCCAAACTTTGTTCATAATAGGCAGAAGCCACGCCTGTTGATAAATAGTATAACTTCCAGGGTAAAAAATCGCCGTATGCAGTGTGTAAATCACTTAATGTGGGCCCAGGTAATTGGACTGGAAAGATTTTAATGATCCCATAACTCAATAATGCAATGGCCAATCTAAACCGAACGATTACCCGCAGCCAGTAATAAAGTTCAGGTTCCTTTTGATTAATATCTTTAACTAAAAAGCCCCAAAAATAAGCTGCAATTAAGCTAATAATTAGGGCGATGCCCCAACCAGAAAAACTTCCAAAGCCCCAATCGCTACCTATAAAAAATTTAGGAACGTAATTAACAGCCTGGAAAACATCCTGAAAGTGTGACCAATCTGTTTTAAACAATTGCCTATAATAAGTTCCAGTAAGCGGAATGGTTAACAGCAATAGAAACACAAAGCTTGTTCTGAAAGCAAAGCCACGCAAAAGTTCGTCTTGTTCAATTTTAGAATCATTCATAACTCAATATTTAGTAACCTGGATTCTGAGATAAATTCGGATCGATTAATAATTGGGCGTACGGGATTGGTAACAGCAATTTATTTGGATCACTAATTCCTAAAATCGTCCCCGCTCTGCCAGTTCTGATCAAATCATACCACCTATGATCTTCAAAGGCAAATTCTAACCGGTTTTCGGATTCTATCGCCAAAATTAAATTGGCTTGCGTTGTTGCTGTTGTTCCTGTTAAGCCTGCCCTGCTTCGTACTGCATTAAGATCTCGTGTGGCACCGGCTAAGTCATTAAGTTGTGCTAAAGCTTCCGCCCTAATCAGGTATAATTCTGCAATACGAATTAAATAAATAGGATCAGTTCCAGCAGTTCGGTAATAAAGATTTCCAAAATATCGTGTAACCCCACCGGTGGTTTGTGTAAGAATCAATGAATTTCTATTTCCTGATACTGCGGTATTGAGTAATAAAGTGGCAACTGCAGGAGTCGGCGTTACCCACCCTACGCCGCCATTGCTGCTTGGCTGCCAGTTATAAGCCTGGCTATTGGTTACGTTAATATTGTATTGAAGCTCAAAAACCGACTCCTGAGTTACGGTAGCATTTGCCGCAAAAAAATGAGTTATATGGGCCAGTGAGGGCATAATTTGTATCCTCAATTAACCTTGTTGCATAAGCAGCGGCATTTGTATAATCCTTTTGATAAAGTGCAACACGGGCATGCAAAGCGTAAGCGGTTTTTCTGGTAGCCCTAATTCTATTTGTAGTATTTGGCAAAAGTGTTTCTGCCTGAGCAAGGTCTCTTAAAACCTGAGCATAAGTTTCAGCAAGCGTGCTTCGTTTAGCAAGTGTTTGATCTGCAGCTGAAGTAGTTGGTGTAGTAACCAGCTGAACACCGCCCCAGGTTCTGGCCAGATCAAAATAAGCTAATGCCCTTAAAAAATATGCCTCTCCCACCAGTTGATTTCGCAAAGTTTCAGTAAATGTGGTAGAAACAGGCAGTGCAGATACTTTTGCAATTACATTATTGGCCCTGTTGATGGTATTGTATATTGCTGCCCAGGAATTTCCTACAGCAGCTAAATCTGCCAGCACAGTGTGATTGGTAAGCTGCTGATTCACGGTTTGAGAACCCACATACTGAACATTGTCGCCAGAGAAAAGTCCCAGTGTTTGAAAAGTATAACCATAATAATCATTAGATTGAAGTTGGTTATAGATGCCACGTACGGCAGTTTGGGCTGAATTTCCATCAACAATCGTTAATTCATCAGATATATTGAGTTCTGGCTTTACATCAATAAACTTTTTGCAGGAACTTCCCACAATCAAAAGCCCTGATAATCCTAAAGCCATTAATATTGAGGTTTTCATGTGTTTTCTTTTTTGGGTGATTAAATGGTAATGTTTAAGCCAAATTGAAATGATCTTGGCTGCGGCGGGGTTCCAAATGAACCCAGCCCCTGAGCATTAGGATTAGAGGTTACACTCGATTCGGGATCGCCTGTATATTTGGTAATCAGGAATAAGTTTGAACCAACAAAATAAAATCTTGCCTGACTCAACCTGATTTTTTTCAAAAATTTGCCTGGGAGGTTATAGCCAAAAGTGAGTTGTTTTAAACGAAGGAATGATGCATCTTCTAAATATCTCGAACTTTGATCAATGGTGTAATTGGTGCCAATTGACGTTAATCTTGGGATATCAGTAATATCGCCAGGCTTTTGCCAACGGTTTAATACATTTGCCAATACACCTCCACTTGTTGGATTACGTTCACGGAAATAACGGTTCAAATTGAGGGATTTGTTTCCGGCCTGAAAGGTAAACAAGAAACTCAAATCGAAACTTTTGAAGGTGAAACTGTTGCTTAAACCGCCAAATATTTTCGGGTAAGAATCGCCTAGTATCTGACGATTAGCAGTAGTCACCGTTCCATTTGCAGCCTGCCCTTCGAATACTGGTGCTCCTGTTTGCGGATCAACATATAACTGATTATACAACCAGAAAGAGTTCATAGAATAACCTTCTTTCATAATCACCCAATCGCGGGTGTATTGTGTAATTTGTGTGGGCAATTTTTCAATTCTGTTTCTGTTACCTGAGAAATTCAAACTCGTTTTCCAACTAAAGTTATTGTTGGCAATATTGGTGGTATTAATACCAACCTCGTAACCTCTATTGCTCATTTCTCCTTCGTTAGCCCAATAAGTGGCAAAACCAGTCGATGCAGCAATCGGTTTTTGTAGCAGTAAGCCTGTTGTATACTTATTATATACATCAACAGTAAGTGATATTCTATTGTCTAACAAGCCTAAATCAAAACCAAGGTTGGTTTGAGCCGTTTTTTCCCAGCGTAAATCAGGATTGCCCAATTGAATCGGTCCAATACCTGGTTGAGGCGATCCGGCAACATCTGGATAGCTGCTACCACCCGTCCATAAGCCTTGAGCTGCAAAATTATCGATACCAGCCTGGTTACCTGTTACACCATAGGAAACACGAAGTTTTAAATCACTTATCCATTTGGCATCTTTTAAAAACGATTCTTCTTTTAATCGCCATGCACCTGAAACGGCAGGAAAATATCCCCATTTATTGTTTGCACCAAATTTCGATGATCCATCAGCTCGGGCACTTAAACCAATGTAGTATCTGCTTGCATAGTTATAATCAAAGCGACCAAAAAACGATGCCAACGAATACTTACTCCAATTTTGAGATGATGTTCTTGTAGAAGCAGAAGAAATTAATTTAAAGTTATCATTGGCAAACCCACTTCCTTCTGCAGCGGTTAGGCTAATTACATTTGCTTGAAGTGAATTTCCTACCAATGCATTAAAATGATGGTCGCCAGCATTTTTGATATAGGTTAGGGTCTGCTCATTAATCCAGGTACTATTTTGCGTAATAGATGAAGTAGCGTTACCACCCACAGCCCTTCCAATACTGGTTTGGCTGTTCCAATATGCCGATTCATCATAGTGATTATAATCCAATGAGAAACTACTTTTAAATTTTAATCCATCGATAATTTTCGCTTCCGCGTAGGCACTGCCTACATACCTTAAGCTAGTGGTGTTTACATCATAATTATCAATTAACAAATAGATGTTATCAGAACCAGTGGAAGTTCCATCTTGTGCAAATTTTGGCGTGTAGGTGGCGGCACTAGTGGCAGCGTTCCATAAATTCACCTGTGGACCATCGCCTGTTCTGGCTTGATTCCGATCACTTTTCGAAATGCTATTGGTTAAACCAAAAGAAATGGCATCACTTAAATTATGATCGTAGTTAAATTTTAAGCTTGTTCTCTGAAACTGCGGCACTTTAATCAGCGCTTTTTGATCAGTATACCCTGCACCTACATAAAATCTTGATTTATCGGTTCCACCCTGAATAGATAAATTATAATCCTGGATTAATCCTTTTTGGAGAATGTCACCAATTCGATCGAAAGTCTGTTGCTCTTCTGGCAAACCAGCTCCACCTTGAGATACTGGTCTAAATGGGCGATTGGCAAAAGTTTGGTTTAATGCCGGACGATCGATGCCCGAATTGATCCAATATTCATTAGCCAATAATGCCGATTCAGGACCCGACGCCAATTGAGGAACAGTAGATTGATCTGCCTCAACCCAGCCGGTAGAAACATCTAAGCTTACTTTAGTTCTGGCGTTGAAACTTCCTCTTTTTGTAGTGACCAAAACTACCCCATTAGCTCCCCTGGAGCCGTAAATAGCGGTTGCAGAAGCATCCTTAAGTACTTCAATACTTTCAATATCAGCTGGATTAATATCTGCCAGCGGAGAAGTTGTTCTGCCTCCCAGATTGGTGGTTTGTAAAGAGGTGTTATTTAAAAATACACCATCAATTACGTAAAGTGGCTCGCTACTCGAGTTAATCGAAGTTGTTCCCCGCACCCTAACAAAAGTACCTTCACCAGGTACACCCGAGTTGGAGTTGATTTGAACTCCGGCAGCCCGCCCCTGTAACTGTGCATCAAAACTGGCAACCGGAAGTTTTACCGTTTCAGAAGCTTTGATTTTAGAAACTGCTCCGGTTAAATCAGCCTTACGTTGTGTTCCATAACCAACTGCAACCACATCGTTTAATTGATTTGCCGATGCTTTCAAAGCTACAGTAACTGGAGAACCATCAACTCTTTTTTCCTGAGTATCGTAACCAATTAAGCTTACGGTTAAAGTATAAGGAAAACTTTGTCCGGTTCGAAATGAGAAGGAACCATCGGCTGATGTGGCCACTGCATGAGTAGTACCTTTAATTCTAACTACTACTCCCGGTAGCGGCTCTTTAGTTGCTACATCGATTACCTTGCCGATAAGCTGAGAATTAATAACGGATGGCTTTACATCCTGACCAGACGCAGAAAGTGAGAAAATTAAGAGCAAAATAATGCTCGCTAGGGAAAGAGGGTCTGAAAAATTGTGATCGTAAAATTTCTTGACATGGATATTTATTTCCATATTTAAAATGTTTGTTAAGGTTAAATCTTAATGGAACCAAGAATGAAGACCAGTTTAGTGATTGGCGTTACGGCTGGGCTGTCATTCATCTACAAACCGGCAAGGCTTCCTTGTCGGTTTCATTTTATAAATTACTTCATTGAATTATACAAAAGTTTGATCTCAGAGGAATTCTGATTGAATAAGGAATCTTTATAGTGCTTTCTTATACTAGCAACAACAACAATATTGCATGTTCGGACAAGGATTTCCTTTTCGAAATGTTCGGGAAAATTGAAATGGTAGGGATGTAATCATATTGAATTGTAAAAGGTTTTTGGCAAATATATAAGATTATTTTAAATAGACTACCAATTCTATAGAATTTATATATAAATATGCAAATTCGATCAAATTTCATTGCTGCTGTGGTCAACAAATGTGTGTACTGTATTATCAGAAAATATAATCTTTCTCCCTCGCATCGGTAACTAAATCGTTTTTATTACCACACAATTGATACACTTCTGGTGCGATAACCAGCTAAATCACCTGGTAAAAATCTTAAATTTGGCATCTATCCTCTGCAAATAAATTATGAATAAATATTTCTGCTATCTCTTTAGTGCGATTATATCGATTACAATTTCAGCAAAATCAACATCAGCACAAATTACCAAACAACCTGTAGATTATGTAAATCCTTATGTAGGTAACATCAGCCACCTGCTGGTACCGACCTATCCTACTGTTCACTTGCCAAACAGTATGCTTCGCTTTTATCCTGAAAGAGAAAACTACACCAGTAACACCGTTAATGGATTGCCACTCGTAATTACAAGTCACCGTGGAAGTTCAGCATTTAACCTAAGTCCTTTTCAGGGAGATGTAAGAGAGATTAAGAATACCATACGGTATGGTTATGATAATGAAATCATCAAACCATACTACTACGAAGTTGACCTGGATGACTTTGGCATTAATGCAAAATTTGCACCTTCGCATCAATCAGGCATTTATGAAATTAATTTTAGTAAAAGCCAGGCATCCTCCTACTTAATTTTGAATACACGCGATGGAGAACTGAGTACCAATGAGAATACTGTAAGTGGCTTTCAGCGGTTGAGCAATAATACCAAAGTATTTATCTATCTGGAAACAGATTTGAAACCTGTTGAAGCAGGCAGTTATCAAAATAGTTCAATCGATAATCAAAAAAAAGCTGTTTCTGGCCGTAATGCCTTTTTGGTACTTAAATATGCCGGCAATACTCAACGGGTAAAAGCCCGCTATGGAATCTCTTTCATCAGTGTAGAACAGGCAAAGAAGAATCTGCAACGCGAAATAAAAGATTACAATTTAGCAAATGTTGCAGAGCTGGGAAAAAACATTTGGAATACTACTTTAGGCAAAATAGCTATTAAAGGTTCGGATGAAAATGCAAAAACCATTTTTTATACCTCGTTATATCGTACTTACGAACGGATGATCAACCTATCGGAAGATGGAAAATACTTTAGTGCATTTGATGGCAAGATCCATAACGATAATGGAACGCCATTTTTTACAGACGACTGGATTTGGGATACCTATAGAGCAACCCATCCGCTTCGTGTGATCATCGAGCCAAAAATGGAAAGTAATATGATTAATTCTTATTTAAGGATGGCACAGCAGATGGATGATCATTGGATGCCGACATTCCCGGAGGTTACGGGCGATAGTCGGAGAATGAACAGTAATCATGGGGTGGCAACCATCATCGACGCTTATAATAAAGGTTTGAGATCTTTTAACCTGGAAGAAGCTTATCAATACTGCAAAGCTGGCATTACTGAGAAAACCCTGGCTCCATGGTCTGCTAAAAAAGCAGGTGTATTAGATCAGTTTTTTAAAGATCATGGTTATTTCCCTGCACTACCCGCGGGCGAAAAGGAAACTGCACCTGAAGTTCACGGATTCGAAAAGCGCCAGCCTATTGCCGTGACGCTAGGCACCGTTTATGATGAATGGTGTTTAGGAAATATTGCGCAGCAGTTAGGCAAAACAGAAGAAGCCAGGCATTTTCTGGACAAGAGTTTAACCTATCGCACTGTTTTTAATCCTGAAACGAAATTTTTCCATCCAAAAGATGCGAGTGGAAAATTTATTGAGCCATTGGATTATAGGTTTTCTGGCGGCTTGGGTGCAAGAGAAACTTATGATGAAAACAATGGTTGGTTATACCGCTGGGATGTGTTGCATAACGTGGATGATTTAGTAAAAATGATTGGTGGTAAAGGCGTTTTTGTTGAGGAACTGGAGAAAATGTATAATACGCCGCTGGGGAAAAGCAGATTTGATTTTTATTCACAACTACCAGATCATACCGGAAATGTGGGTCAATTTTCAATGGGTAATGAACCGGCCATGCACATTCCTTACTTATACAATTATGCCGGACAACCCTGGCGCACTCAAAAACGAGTGCGTAGTTTATTATCTCAATGGTTTAGAAATGATTTAATGGGTATTCCTGGCGATGAAGATGGCGGTGGCTTAACCTCATTTGTTGTTTTTTCTCAAATTGGTTTCTACCCGATTACACCGGGTTTACCAATGTATGTAATAGGAAGCCCGACTTTTGAAAACGTTAAAATTGATATTGGAAACGGGAAGAAATTTGAGGTTGCCTGTAAAAATTATGCTCCAGAAAACAAATATATCCAATCAGCAAAGTTAAATGGAAAGGTTTGGAACAAATCGTGGTTTACACATGAGGAACTAATGAAAGGTGGAAGTCTTGAGCTCATAATGGGCAAAAGACCAAATAAGCAATGGGCAGCAGATGATGCAGCAACGCCACCATCTTTTAAAATGCCGGGCAAATAAACATTGTTAAATATAGCTTGGTTATTGAATCAAAGCTATTAATCAAAATCTTTACAACGGTTTACTTTTTAAAAACATAGTCATCATTGTCATTTATTTTTATCCATACCGTTTTTGAGATGTTGAAGAAAGAATAATTAAGTGAAGATTTTTTTTAATATTGCTCCAAACAAACTAAAAAGTATAATGAAAAAAACGTTACTCCTCCTGGTACTTGTTAGTACCAATTTGATTGCTTTGGCTCAATATGAAAATGCCAAGCAAGTATTTGAAAGTCCAAAATTAAAAGAGGTAATTGCTACACACAAAACTGTTGCTATTCTTCCATTTAACACGAAAATTTCCTTTAAAAAACAACCAAAAGATTTCAATCTTGATGCTCATATACAAAAGGAGAAAACGATGTCAACATCTATACAATCGAGCATGTATACTTTTTTGCTTAGAAAATCAAGCAATTATACCGTAGAATTTCAGGATGTTGAAAAGACAAATATTTTATTAAAAAAAGCGGGGCTTTTAGATAAACTAGATGAATTTACAAAAGATGAAGTTGCTAAAGCGTTAGGTGTGGATGCAGTTATCTCAGGTAAATTTGAAACAGAACAAACCCGATCAGAAGCTGGGGCGATTGTAACAACAGTTTTATTTGGTGGACTTGGAAGTAAAACCGGTTCTGGATCATTAACAATGGTAGTGAATGATGGAAAAACAGGTGATATGCAATGGCGCTTTTTCAAAGCAATGAATGATGGCGTTTTTACTTCAAGTGACGAATTGATCGATAGAATGATGAGAAAAGTATCAAGAAATTTCCCTTACAGTAAATAATAAGATATAATTTCTAAATTCAATAATAATCAACTTATTGAAAGCCCTCATCTTTTTAATTTGAGGGCTTTTTCGTGTAAATACTAAATGATGTCAGAAATAATATTCCCAGATAAACCAATTGTTATCGGCAGGTTGTTATTATCTTTGCCATTATTTACAAATCCTTATGATTAAGGTTTAATTCACTAATAGCAAAATTCAACATGTCAGACGAAAAAATAATCTTTTCAATGGCTGGAGTGAGTAAAATCTATCCGCCACAAAAACAGGTTTTAAAAAATATTTACTTATCATTTTTTTACGGTGCAAAAATTGGCGTTGTAGGTTTAAACGGCTCTGGTAAATCATCTTTATTAAAAATTATTGCTGGTTTAGATAAATCAATACAAGGCGAAGTTGTATTTTCTCCGGGCTATTCTGTAGGTTATCTGGCTCAGGAACCAGTTCTTGATCCTGATAAAACGGTACGCGAAGTAGTGGAAGAAGGTGTTGCCGAAGTAACCGCTATTTTAAAAGAATACGAGGAAGTGAACGAAGCTTTCGGTTTAGAAGAAAACTATTCTGATGCCGATAAAATGGATAAATTGATGGCTCGCCAGGGCGAACTACAAGATAAAATTGATGCTTTGGGTGCTTGGGAGATTGATTCGAGATTGGAAAGAGCAATGGACGCATTACGCTGCCCAGATCCCGAAACCAAAATTAGTGTACTTTCTGGTGGTGAACGTCGCCGTGTGGCGATGTGCCGTTTATTACTGCAAAAACCTGATGTTTTGTTACTGGATGAGCCTACCAACCACCTGGATGCAGAGAGTATTGACTGGTTAGAACAATTTTTGCAAAACTATGAAGGAACCGTGATCGCGGTAACCCACGATAGATACTTCCTGGATAATGTAGCGGGATGGATTTTAGAATTAGATCGTGGTGAAGGGATTCCATGGAAAGGAAATTATTCTTCATGGTTAGATCAGAAAGCAAAACGTTTGGCTCAGGAAGATAAAACAGAAAGCAAACGCCAGAAAGCTCTGGAGCGTGAATTAGAATGGGTACGAATGGCACCAAAAGCCCGTCATGCCAAATCTAAAGCTCGTTTAGCAAACTACGATAAACTTGCGTCTGAAGATGGCAAAGAAAGAGAAGATAAACTGGAACTTTTCATTCCTGCAGGACCGCGTTTAGGTAATGTAGTGATTGAAGCAACCAATGTGACCAAAGCCTACGGCGATAAAATTTTATTTGATAACCTGAACTTTTCACTTCCACCAGCGGGTATTGTGGGGATTATCGGGCCAAATGGTGCGGGTAAAACAACTTTATTCCGCTTAATTACCGGGCAAGAAGAACCTGATAATGGAACTTTCAGGGTTGGCGAAACGGTAGAGCTGGGTTATGTAGATCAAATGCATAACGACCTGGATGCTGATAAAACTGTTTATGAAAATATTACGGATGGTTTAGATAACATTCAGTTAGGCACCAAAGCCGTAAATGGCCGTGCTTATGTTTCTAAATTCAACTTCAACGGCGGCGATCAGCAGAAAAAAGTAGGCATTTTATCAGGTGGTGAACGTAACCGTGTTCACCTGGCCATTACTTTGAAAAAGGGTGCAAACGTACTTTTACTCGATGAGCCCACCAATGATATCGATGTGAATACCTTACGTGCTTTAGAAGAAGCATTGGAAAACTTTGGTGGTTGTGCGGTAGTCATCAGTCACGACAGGTGGTTCCTGGATAGGATTTGTACCCACATTCTGGCTTTTGAAGGAAACTCAGAAGTTTATTTCTTTGAAGGAAATTATTCTGATTATGAAGAAAATCGCAAGAAACGTTTAGGCGATGTTACTCCAAAACGAATCAGATATAGAAAATTAAATTAGTAAAAAGTCTCGGTGAAAATCGGGACTTTTTTTTTTAGATATTTATTTTCTTCTGTGCAAAGCTTTGTCGATTGCCTCTTCTGTAACCTGTTCCATTACCTTATAACCTGCCAGGTTCGGGTGAACCCCATCCGTGGTATAAGCAGCCTTTTGTCCGTTTCGTTCATCAACTAATGGGGTCCAATAATCTAAAATGACGAAACGATTGGCTTTCGCGTAGCTAACAATCTCGTTATTTAAAGAAATAATCTGATCTGCAACGCCCTTTAAGTTTTTATTCCAGGGATACTCATAAATTGGTAAGTATTTACAGAGAATAACTTTAATTCGATTTTTCCTGGCCAGTTCGGCCATCGATTTGATGTTATTCATAACGGTTTCATTACTTACATGACCTTTGTTACCAGCCAGATCATTGCTTCCAGCAAGAATAATCACAGCTTTTGGTTTTAGGTTGATCACATCCTGCCGAAATCGGATTAACAATTGAGGGGAAATTTGTCCGCTGATTCCTCTGTCAAGATAAGAACCGTTATTAAAATATTGTGGATCTTTCTGTTTCCAGAACTCGAATATCGAACTACCTAAAAAAACCACCCGCTTTTCACCCTTATTCGGGGCAGCTAAAGAGTCATTTTCTTTCTGATATTTAGAAAGTGTCGCCCAGTCATCTGAAAAATCTTCTTTCTGAACAGATTCGTGTTGTTGAGCAACCAAGCTGCCTGAGTACAAAAACAGCCCCATTAAGAGGAATTTAAATTTCATAATTTCGCTTAAAATGCTCTGCTAAGATTTCTTTTCTTCTTTCGGGCCTCTTTTGTAAATTACCAAACCATTTAAAAAGTTGCGCAAAATCTGATCGCCACATGGTTTGAAGTTTTCATGATCCTCGTTCCTAAAAATATCACCCAGTTCTGCCTTTGTTACCTTAAAGCCAACCAAATCGCAAATGGTAATAATATCTTCTGTCTTTAATGACAGCGCTACTCTTAATTTTTTTAATATATCGTTATTGCTCATATTTTAATTTTGAATGAATGGATTTTGAATTAGTGAATAATTAATAAGTGAATTTGAATGAATAACATTGCTAGTATGTGTTTTATTGGAATAATGAAATGTTAGAATGTTGTAACGTTTAAACCTTCCAGCAAAGAACAATTGAACCGACCTAACTCGCTACTTCCATTTTTAACTTTTTCCCTTTTATTTTTTCGCCTGTTAATATTTTTAAGAGTTTTTCAATTTTCTCTCGTTTTACGGCTATGTAACTCGTGGTGTCTTTTACTTCAATCAAACCTAGGTCATCTTTGGCCAAGCCGCCTTTTTGCAAAAACAACCCCACAATATCTATCTTATTAATTTTATCTTTTTTGCCATGCGCCAGATATAAGGTTACCCAATCACTCGCTTCAGGAATTTCGTAATGATCTGATAGAGGTTCCTCCTCAATATCTTCAGGCAGATACTTATAATTTTCTTCCGGAGTGATTACGGCATACGCGGTGCCTTTTGCATGCATTCGGGCAGTTCTTCCATTGCGATGAATGTAAGCATCTTCTGTATAAGGCAATTGATAGTGAACAATGTGCTCAATTTCCGGAATATCAAGTCCACGGGCAGCCAAATCTGTAGTAATTAAAATTTTATGGCTACCGTTTCTAAACTTCAAAAGTGCTTTCTCACGGTCGATTTGTTCCATTCCACCATGAAAAACATCATGCCCTAAGCCATGTTCGAAAAGGATATCGCTAATCCGATCTACCGTTTCGCGATGATTACAAAAAACCAGCGTATTCTTGCCTCCAATCTTGGTTAACAATTTAAATAAAACCTCTAATTTATCTGCCGCCGGCGCAGTAACTTTCTTCAGTTTTAAATTAGGTTTCGATTGAAGGTTTTGAGAGAAATCAATATCAAGCGCATTTTTTAACTTCACAAACTCAGGAATTTCTTCCATCTTCGTTGCCGAGGTAAGTATTCGTTGTTTTAAGGAAAGCAACTTACCGATGATGTACGACATATCGGATTCAAAGCCAAACTCCAGCGATTTGTCAAATTCATCTAAAATCAGATTTTCTACGAAAGATTCATCAAAATTCTGATGTTCCAGGTGATAGGCAATTCGGCCGGGTGTGCCAATTAATACCGCTGGCGGATGAGCAAGATTATTCTTTTCTACCCGAACCGCGTGGCCGCCGTAACAGCAGTTTACTTTAAAAGGCGTGCCCATTTGCCTAAATACCTGCTCAATCTGAAGTGCAAGTTCTCTTGATGGCACTAAAACAAGTGCCTGAACACCTTTAACATCAGGCTTTAATTTTGCCAGTAGCGGCAACAAAAATGCCAGTGTTTTGCCAGAACCAGTAGGTGCAATCAGCAAAACATCATGCCCGGATTTTACTGCTTTTAATGCAGCTTCCTGCATTTGGTTAAGTGCTGTAATGTTTAATTTTTTTAAGGCGTTCTCTATCATCGGGCCAAAGATAAGCATTTCAACGCCTGCAATCTTACATCACTACAACTTGAAAAACTTCGATTTAAGTTTTCTGATGGTAGAGAAATCAAATTTTTTCTCTAGCAACATTAACATATTTCCTCTTTTTGAGATTGACGAATTGACTTTTTCTGTTACCAAATCAACTGACGACTTTAGTCTATCCGATAAATCATCTGCAAATTTATTCGCTCTGCTATTCTGCAAAAGCTGAAGTTCCTGAATTAATTCCGCTCTCATATTCTTTTGAATTTTAGTTCTTAATCTAACAAGTAGAACGGCTATTCGGTTGTAAATAATATAAAAAAATTGCAATCGTTCCCCAGAAAAAACGCTAACTTGTTGAAAACTAAGCTGCTGTTAGCAAATAAACAATTTCATCTTAACATAAATTTAATTTCAAGCGCTTATTTTTATAAAAACCTGATTACCATGTATCCAAAGGAATTTCTTTGGAATTAACCTCAAAACAACATTGTGTATGACCTGGAAAAAATTTAGTGGCGAAATTATTCAATCTTCTATCCTCGAAGAAGTAGAAAAAGCAATTATCAGAGAAACAGAAAATGGCTATAAATTGAAAGTCTGCATCGGCACCGATTCGCAGGTGAAAGGCCTGGTTACCGATTTTGCTACCGTTATTGTATTGTTGCGAGAACATCACGGCGGTTTTATGTACATCCATCAGGAAAAAAATACTCAGCAAGTGGGTATTAAAGAAAGGATGTTAATGGAAGTTCAAAAATCAATTGAAACGGCTTATTCCATTTGCGATTTACTGGATATTTATGACGTTGCACTGGAAGTTCATGCAGACATTAATACCAACCCATCATTTAAATCAAATAAAGCATTGAATGATGCCATGGGCTACATATTAAGCATGGGTTTTATTTTTAAAGCCAAACCTGAAGCCTTTGCCAGCTCAACCTGTGCCGACAAAATGGTACATTAATTTTGTAAAGATTTTTTATAGGAGTATCTTTATTCATCATCCCCTATTATGAAAAAGATATTCCTAATCATTTGCTTATTCATCACTGCCAATGTAATGGCTCAAACTGCTGATGATGGCACAATTACCAAAATTGGAGACACTATACCTTCCTTTAAATTTGAGATCGAAAAAGGTAAAACCGTTGACATTTCCGATTACAAGGGCAAATTGATTCTAATTAATTTGTTCGCAACCTGGTGCCCGCCCTGTAACAAAGAATTGCCACAGGTTCAAACCCAAATTTGGGAAAAACACAAAGACAACAGCAACTTTGCCTTTTTTGTATTCGGCAGAGAAGAAGGATGGGAGAAATTAATACCCTATAAAAGCAAAAAAGGATTTACCTTCCCAATACTTCCAGACTTAGATCGAAGTATCTTCAGCAAGTTCGCTAAACAAAGCATACCAAGAAACATTTTAATTGATCAAAATGGCAAGATCATTTATCAATCTATCGGCTACGAGCAAAAAGAATTTGATGCATTAGTAAAATTAATTACCGATAAACTCAGTTTATCTGCAACAAAATAGCAGCACTGCTGTTAAGCCTAAAAGATACTTTGAAAATACATCGATTAGAATTTACTCAGAAAATTCCCGTAGACTTGGATACCGCATGGGATTTTTTCTCATCGCCACTAAACCTTGCAGAGATTACACCAAAAGATATGACATTTGACGTGACCTCGCCTAACATGGCAAATACCAAAATGTATCCTGGTTTAATCATCACCTACAAAGTTTCTCCATTATTCGGGATTAAACTAGACTGGGTAACGGAAATTACTCACGTTAAAGAAAACGAATACTTTATTGATGAACAAAGATTTGGGCCCTTTGCCTTTTGGCACCATCAACATCATTTTCAAAGCATTGACGGCGGTGTATTAATGAAAGATATTCTTCATTATAGTGTAGGCTGGGGTGTTATTGGCAAAGTTGCAAACGGTGTGATAGTGAACAATAAAATCAATGAGATTTTTAATTTTCGCTATAAAAAAGTAGAATCCTTATTTGGCAAAATGTAAAAGACAAAAGAACTGATTACCATTTTTTGGTAGAAACAGTTTCTTTTTTAACGGGTTCAGAATTCTTTTTATCTGTTGCAAGGAATTTTTTAAACGAATCTCCAAATTTTGCCACTTTCGCATAAGTGCTTGTTTGAATATCTTTCCATGATCCTGCATTTAGCTTATCAGCAGATTTTTCGAGTGGACTTCCAACAGTTGTTTTTGGCACAAAGTTTCCATAACGGTCTCTTTGGTAAGGAATGAATACAAAGTTGGTTAACCAATAACGATATTTTCCTGCTCTTGCCTCAAAAACAAAATCGTAGCTTACCTCGCCACTGGGATGACCAGCCACCAATGTCGTTTTATCGATAATCATTTTGCCCTTTGCTAAAATTGAAGTATCGGTACTGCTTTCCAACTTCATTGTTTTTTTGTTTGTCGATACCACAAAATTTTTAGCTCTTTCTAATAAAACTGTCTTACTCAATATTAGGGAATCGACAACCTTGTAATAAATGAATTTACCTGTTTCATCTTTAGGAAATTGCTTCTCCTGAGCCGATAAACTGGTTACAAAAACAGAAAGTGCGATGGCAAGTATGTATCTCATAAATCCTTTTTAAACTAATTACTAAGGTAAAAAAAAGCCACCAGTTTAAATGAACTGGCGGCTATAATCATATTAATTTGCTTTTAGAAAGCGTAAACTGCTGCTAGTGAGAACTGGCCTGCGTTTGGCGCAGCCATTCCATTTTCTTTTGCGAAAGGTTTGGTACCACTGTGATCTAATCTTACCTCAGGAATAAAAGTTAAACCTCCAGATTTAATATTTGCAGTAAGGGTTACTGAAGTATATTTATCCCCCTCAACACCACCAACATTTTTGTACTTGAAATACTCACCTCTTAAACCTAATGCTACAGCATCAGTAAAAGCATACTGCGGATATAACGCAGCTCCTGCATAACCACCGGCATCATCATTAATGTCGTAATTAGCAGCGTTTAAGCCTAATTTAAATTTATCAGTAATCTGATAAGCAGTTGTTAAATCAGCAATGGTTCCGTAACCGCCGCCGCCAGCACCAGACAATACATTGATATAGGCTGTCCAGCCTTCTACAGGAGAAACCATTAATTGTCCGCCAATGCTTGATACCCCACGTGTTGCTGTGTAAACGTTCCAGTCATTGAACAAACCAGCCATTAAACTCACTTTATCAGAGAATTTGTATGTAGCCTTGATACCGGCATTTTGAAATGGACCATTTGTAAATAAATATGAAGTAGAATAATTAAAGTTTCCTACCGGAGAAATTACCTCATAACCAATAAACGTTCCCATGTAACCTGCAGTCATCGAAAACTGATCGGTAAAATCATAGTTTACATATAAGTTTTGGATATGAAAAGATGAAGTTCCACTTGAAGCATCTATCAGCGATTGCTCCTGTCCTCTCGGACCGAAAGATAATTCTCCGACAAATGAGGCTTTTCCTGTTTTCTTTTTCAACACCAAATCAATCATCCCTAATGAAACTGAGTTATGATCAGATGCAAATGAGGTTCCAATATTAGGCTGTTTAGCAAAATCGTATTTAAAGTAGGTATCAACCGATCCCGAAATTTCGAGTGGAGAGGTTGTAGTTTCCTGAGCCAGGGCGCAGCTAGCGCTGGCCATTGCGAAAATAGCAGTTAAAAATTTCTTCATGTTTGAGCTTGAATTTGAGTTTAGATATAGTTTGTTTTATGCAATTGGTTCAGTAAGAGGACTGTTTTTTTCAATATAAACAGCTCTTTCCTCCACTAGCAAAGTGCCTTGAGAATATTTTTCATTGTGTTGTGATTCATCAAGACCCATTTCTTCCTCCTCTTCTGAAACGCGAATTGGTTGAATTAGGTTAATGAATTTGAAGATGATGAATGATACCACAAAACTGAAAATGATTACGATAACCGCACCTTTAACCTGGGTAAAGAAAAACTCAGTGCCACCGTATAATAAACCATCAGCACCAATGCTATTTACTGTTTTGGTAGCAAAAACGCCAGTTAAAATCATACCAACAATACCACCAACACCATGACAAGGGAAAACATCTAAAGTATCATCTAAACTTGTTTTTTGTTTCCATGAAACCACTAAGTTAGAGATCACGGATGCAATCACACCGATAAAAATACTCGATGGAATACTTACGAAACCTGCTCCAGGTGTAATGGCAACTAAACCTACAACGGCACCGATACAGAAACCAAGCACTGATGGTTTCTTACCTCTCGCTACATCGAAGAACATCCATGATAATCCAGCGGCACCGGCAGCGGTATTGGTAGTTAAGAAAGCCGAAACTGCTAAAGAATTTGCACCCAAAGCCGAACCTGCATTAAAACCAAACCAACCGAACCAAAGTAATCCTGTTCCAATTAACACATAAGGGATATTAGCAGGTGGAACCTCTTTATGCTCTAAGTGTGATTTTCTACGTTTTAAAACCAATGCACCAGCCAATGCAGCCATACCAGCTGAAATGTGTACAACCGTTCCACCAGCAAAATCAAGAACGCCCATTTTTAATAAAAATCCGTCAGGCGACCAAGTCCAGTGTGCTAATGGAGAGTATACAAATATTGCGAACAATACGATAAACAAAATATACGAAGTAAATTTAATACGCTCTGCAACGGCTCCCACAACTAATCCTGGTGTAATAATGGCAAACATTAATTGAAACACAGCAAAAAGTGATAGTGGAATTGTTCCCCAGGCCGGACCTGAGTTTACACCCTGAAAAAACAAGAATGTTGCTGGGTTTCCGATAAATCCACCTATTGTTTCGCCAAATGCAAGACTGAAACCAACTACAGTCCAGAGAACAGTAATTACACCAGCCGCAACCACACTTTTAATCATGGTTGATAAAACATTTTTACGATGAACCATACCACCATAGAAAAATGCAAGACCAGGAGTCATTAAAAACACCAATGCTGCAGAAATTAAAACGAAAGCAATATCAGGTGCACTGTATTTTCCATCGTCGAAATTTGGAAGTAGTGGAATAAATAGCGCTGCAATCGCTACAATCATCAAGACTGCAAAGGGCGCATACTGTTTTAAGGAAAATTTACTCATAGTTTTTAGTTTGATTTGTTTTTATTAAAAATTCTCTTAATTATTCGATAAATATTTCCATAAAAGTACGACATAATGTAATTTTTACACTATTTAATCAAAAAATTATAACAAAAACATCAAATTTTTGTAAAACAAATCAAAATTTTATCCAAAAAATACAATTTAATCAAAAAACAAACTTATTTAAGATGCGTTTTTAACAAAAACAAAATCATATGAATTATACAAATAATGAATATTTATCATTTTTTTGAAGAATATTGACATATATATTTATACAAAACCAAAAAACCCATGAAAATTCATGGGTTTCTACTAAAAAATTATAAAAATTATTTAAATTTAGTCAAAATAACGAGAACCTTGAACTACACCTCTTTTTTCAATCTCTTTATCAATATAAGTTTGAATCGCCGATTTATTTAACCCCCAATTTGGAGCAATTAATAAATCCCAGTCAGAAATTCCAAATAATCTTTGTATTACAATATCCGGGCGAAGCAATGGAATTAATTCGCAAAGCAAATCAGTATATTCTTCCAAAGTAAATAGTTTAAAAGGATCCTTTTTATATTTAGCACCCATAATTGATCCCTCAACAATATGCAGATGATGAAATTTTACGAACTTAATCTGAGGGAAACGATTAATTTCATGAATATAACCATACATCATCTCTCTGGTTTCCCAGGGGAAGCCAAAAATAGTATGCACACATAAATCGAGCTTGCTATTTTCTAAAAGTTTAACCGCAGCTACAAACTCACCATGACTGCAGCCTCTGTTAATCTGCTCTAAAGTTTCATCATAAATAGATTCCATACCCATTTCCAAATCAACATCGAAACGGTCGGTATAACTTTCCAACAGTGCCACCTTCTCTGCATCTATACAATCAGGCCTAGTACCTACTGCGAAACCCACAATATTTTCAGTTTCTACAGATAGCGCCTCATCGTACATCATTTTTAAATAATGCGCCGGCGCATAGGTATTGGTATTGGGCTGAAAATAAACAATGAATTTATCGGCTTTGTATCCATTTTTCGCCCGCTTAATCCCCTCTTCCAGCTGCTCTCTAATGGTCGGCATTTTACGAGACGGTTCAGGCGTGAAAGAATCTACATTGCAATATGTACATCCGCCATAACCCTTACTTCCATCTCTATTCGGACAGGTAAAGCCGCCATCAACAATTACCTTGAATACCCGTTGTCCATTATATTTTTGACGCAAATGAACCCCGTAAGCGTTATAACCCTTAATTCCAATATCTACCTGTGTTCCCATTGCTGCAAAAATACACAAAATAGAATTAATATATTATGCTGGAACCACTTAAGACTATGAAGTTATATGCTTATTAGAATTAGGTCGCGTTAGCAAGATGAATGATTTTTAATTATTAACTTTTACTGAAATGTTTTGAGAGATATTATAGTTAAAATTTAAAATTTTATTCATCTCCTCCAAATTAGGTGCATTTTTCATCTGTGAACGAAAAACATCGGCATAGATAAAAATGTGCGAATTTTCAACTTTATAGTATTTTAAACAGAAGTACGATTGCACAACCGCTTTGTCTTCTCTTCCATCGTAGCCAACATCGTAACCAACAACATTATTACCATCCCGCCTGAAAAGCTTGAGATTAGGTTGATCAGCCAGGTACCTGTCTATACTAAATGCTGATGAATCTGATGAAATCCATATCGTTAACTGTTTTAATCCATAATCGTTTTCCTTGTGATCTACATCATAGATCACTGATTTATCTTTAAATGTGCCGATTTTTATATTCCCAAATACTTCATTTTTTAAATCTCCCGACTCCCTTAATTCTATTTCTGTCGGAATGTTTAAAAAGATCTGTTCACCCATATTGTTCATCAACTCTGCTCCTTTTGTTGGCATTTTCTTTACGGGATTTAAAATTATTTGAGGTTGCTGTTCTAATTGGCTTTTTAACGAATTTACCTTTTGTTCAATTGATTTTTGATGGTTAATAACTTCCTGAACACTTTTTAAATATTCTTCTTTGGTAATCTTTTTAAACTCAATAATGGTGTTCTTTGAATCGGAAAGCGTAGCATTATCCTTAAATTTTATTTTGAAGATACCGCTGCTGAAATTTTGGGCGTACATCTCATAATAATCCCTATCAGTAATATGAAGCTGACGAAGGCTTTTAAAATTTTTAGTATCTATTTGAAATTTCTCTGGCAGATCAAAATACAGGCTATCACCCTTTTTAATAAAATGAAATTGATGATCTATAATTTCTTGCATAAATGCACCTGTTAAACCTATGAATGGTTTTTTATCCTCGCGATAAATATTGTCTATCTTCCAGTAAGTTTCAGTGTCTTGTGAACTGCAACTCAGACAAACTAAAGTGAAAAGCGCCAGGATTGATAATTTTATTACTCGCATTATTTAAGTTTCAAATTCGTTAATAGTTCTGCATAAAACTTATTACCGATCTAAAAATAAGCTAAACTGATTAAAAAAAAATTCCCATTTCATATTTGCCTGATTCTATAGCGTATTTGCTGCATAGCAATTTTTATTCGTATGAGCTTAATGAGCAAAGCGTTGATATTCTTTTTTGGATATCCCGGAATCCAGGCATATATGTTAATAGAAAACGTTTAACACCAGTCGCTTTGCTGCTCAAATAAATCGAAAAAGGAGGAACATGTTTCTGTTCCTCCTTTGGCTTAAACTTAATAAATGTATAAAGTCACTAAATTGATTCTTGTTTTTTTCGATTAATAAACAAATAAACCGGAACGCCCAATAACACAATTACCAATCCAGGCCAGGTATATTGCTGTTTATAAATGAGGAGCAAAATGCAGAACGCTGCACCGATCAATAAATAAATAACGGGTGTAACGGGGTATAACCAAGTTTTATAAGGGCGTTCAAGTGCTGGTTTTTTAACCCTTAAATAGATTACGCCAAAAACAGTAATCATGTAAAATAATACAATCACAAACGAGATCATATCTAATAGATTGCCGTACTGACCGCTTAAGCACAACACAGAAGCCCATATTCCCTGCATCCACAGTGATTTTTCGGGAACACCGTTTTTATTATTATGAAGGGCAGCTTTAAAAAACATACCATCTTGTGCCATGGTTTGAAAAACCCTGGCGCCTGCCAATACAATCCCATTTACACAACCGAAAGTTGAAATCATCACCAGCACAGCCATCACCACTGTACCTATCCCACTTCCAAAAATTTGTTCAGACGCTGCAACCGCAACCCTATCGTTAGCCGCAAAAGCAATACTATCGCGATCTAAGGTATTGAGATAGATGAAATTAACCAGGAGGTAAAGTATCATTACTGCCGATGTGCCTAACACCATCGATCTGACTACATTTTTTTTAGGAAGTGTGTACGT
>NZ_AJLG01000038.1 GCF_000258495.1 Pedobacter agri PB92 | reverse complement strand
GCTTTGCGTGTAATAAACTGCCGCCCGTAGAAACGTTGAGCATAATTAAGCAGGAGTTCCAATTGCGCAATCACCACATTTTGAGTAAAGCGATCAATATTGCTATTGGTTTCAGTTTTGATTAGTTGAGCAATTGAATTCAGAACAGTTTCTTCATTTTCTGAAACATGTAAAGCTTCAAATAATGAATAGTCAAAAAAGTCATAATTTTTAATTGTTCTGGCCAATGGTGTGTGCCACAGCAATTCAGCGTGAAAAAGAATCATCCATCCAGTGGGGCGATGTTCTTTATCTTCATTTATTTCAACGGTAAAAACCTGGCCAGGTGCCATAAAAAATAACACACCATCATCAAAATCGCTTATTTGCTGCCCGTACTTAATTTTAGCATCGGGAACACGTTTGAGTGCAATGGAATAAAAATCAAAAATCATTGTTTTCGACCGGCCGGTAACCGGCATACGCACATCTTCCATATTTACCACACTCACCAGCGGATGCCCTGGCTTTGGCAGTCCCGCAAGTTTGTGATATTCTGATATGGTTTTAAAACGATATCGGTTTGAAACTTCCATCATACAATTTACTGAAAATAAACTCCATTCTCCAAGTCGTGAATCAAATCAGGATGAGTAGGCTTCCAATTTAAGCGCTTACGAGTCAATTGCCCGGATGCAGGCCCATCAACACTTACGAAATGTTCAAACCAACCAAAATGTTCAGTTACCTCATCCCCTGATTTAGCCACCACCGGTAAATTGAGTTGTTTACCAATAGCCTCTGCTATCGATTTAAGCGTGATCGATTCTTCAGCAACCCCATGATAACGGGCACCAGGTGTGGCCTGTTCTAAAGCTAGCCTGTAAAGCTTAGCGGCATCGAGTCGATGGACTCCAGTCCATTGGTTTTCTCCATTGCCTACATAGGCGGAAGAACCTTTTTCTCGTGCTATATTGATTAACATTGGAACAAAGCCGTGATGATCACCTTCTCCATGAACAGATGGCGACAAACGAACTACTGCTACCCGAACATCTTTTTCAGCAAGCTCATCTACCGCCTTTTCTGATGCCAGTCGTGGATTTTGACCGTTATAATTTGGCAACATGTCTTCGGTTGCTAAGCGACCTGGATTAACCACAAGTGTTCCTGAAGTTACAATAAAGGGTTTGTCAGTTCCTATAATAGCATCACCAATCGTTTCTATCGCTATACGATCAATTTCACAAACTGCTGCAAATCGGGTAAAGTCATGAATGAATCCGGCATGTATAATACCATCGGCAGCTTTTGCCCCTTGCCTTAAACTTTCCAGGTCTTCAAGATCGCCTTTATGTACCTCAGCGCCTGCCGCTAGGAGGGCCTGCTCAGCCTTTTCGTTTCGGGCGAGGCCTAGAACCTCATGACCAGCATGAATCAATTCCTTTACTACTGCCGAACCCACAAATCCGGTTGCCCCTGTTACAAAAACTTTCATAGTTGATTACTTTTAATTTTTAAACTAGATTAATATGAGTGATGGATGAAATTAAGCTGCATGCCTCATCCGATCACCACACAAAATTCAATCAATTTCATTGTAGAAATTTAGCTTAATCTGGTTTTGATTTAGCCAAAACACATATAACTTAGGCAAAAAAAAGACTGCTGCTTAATAGCAAAGTCTTTTTCTGATAAAGAAATTTATTTTAGTCCTTTTTTATAGGATTCTGACTCAATTGCATGGCCATCATTTCTTTCATGGTTTTGTTCATGCCTTCCGTACTGCCATCCAGGAATATGATATTCCCTTCGCCGTATTCGGCAAATTGTTTAATCGCTTCAGTCCACATGGTGAAAAGAATTACCGAAGTATCCAAATTGGCTTGCTGCATTTCATGTGCTGCATTGGTCATACCTTTTGCAACCTCTTCTCTAAACAAAGCGATACCCTGCCCACGAAGTTGTGCAGCTTCACGCTCAGCAGTTGCGGCAATTTTGATGGCATTACCATCTGCTTCAGCGCCTTTGGTTTTGGTAATTAATAAAGCCTGACCTTCATTTTCGGCAGCCGCTTTTAAGTTGTTGGATGCCACCACGCGACTCATAGATCGCATAATTTCTTCATCAAAAGTAATATCGTTTAATTGAAGATCTTGTAGATGATAGCCCCAGCCATCTAAAACCTGATCAATTTGCTCTTTTACATGTAATACAATTTCATTCCGTTGCGCCAATACATTTGCTTGCTTTTGCGTAGCTACATAAGCACGAATCGAGCCTTCAATGGTTCTAATCAGTGCTTGCATCAAGTTTGTAGCATCTACGAATTTAAAAGCTACGTTTTTAATGGTTTCTTCATCCTGATTAACCACAGAGTACAAAAGCATCGCCTTGAAGTAAACATTGGCCTGATCTTGAGTAACTGCCTGAAATGATAATTCGACCGAACGATTTTGAATCGAAATTCTAGAATAAATTTGTTCTATTAAAGGAATTTTAAAATTTAACCCCGGGCGAAGTTGTCTGCGGTATTTGCCAAAAACCGTTACCACCGCTATAGTACCTTGTTTAACGGTAACAAAGGAGCTTAATAAGATAATAAGAAAGAGAAAACCGAGAATGTAAATAGTGTATTGCATAATTAGATTTTTTTATGAAGTTATAAAAAATAAAATACAAACATGACGCTTTAGCAAGCAGCCAAACAAAAGGATTTATTTTTTGTCTATATACTACTAAAAAATCTAATCATGAATGTAAAACGCACTTTCGGAACAGTACTTACCATCTTAGGCATTATTGGGCTAATTTATGCAGGCTGGGGCTTTGTTAATCACAGCCAACAAACCAGAGGATTGCTTGTGTACGGTGTAATCGGTTTAATATTCTTCGTATCGGGAATTGGCTTGGTTAAAAATACCAAGGATGAAAGTTAACAGGCAAATTACTGCTTTTTCTTATGCCTTATAATTTGATATTGGCTGAAAGCTACCAGGCATCCGGCCAATATTATAATACCAGCTGACCAGATATTTTTTGGATTTTCATTAATGTAATAAGCTGCAACCAACACTAAAATTGCCGCTGAAATGGCAATAATGTAATGGAGAATTAATCCTTTTTTCTATGTTTTTAAAATTGTGATTTAGCTCTGGTATCTGAGTTTAATTTTCTTTCGTTTCTATCCTGTTATCCTCAAACTTCAGCTGATGACCAATAAAATCGATATCAGTTAATTCTTTTATACGCTTAAAAGCCCTGTTATTTTCATCGACGGTTAAGCGGTTGATTTTGTCCTGTTGTATGGAAACTATATCAGCATACAGGAAATCACCCTTAGAATTAATTTTCAACTGAAGTAGCGGCGCAATGCCGTTGTTACCCTTGAGGCTAAACATGCCATAGGTACAAAAATTACCCAGGCTGTAAGCGATAAATTTATTTTTATAAACTTCTACCGCCCGGGTTACATGCGGGCCGTGTCCTAGAACTACATCAGCACCTGCATCGATAACTGCATGGGCAAATGCATATACATTACCCCGATTTTCTTTATAAAAAATTTCATTTTTGCGTGGTACATGCTCAAACCTGGCACCCTCTCCTCCGCCATGGAAGGAAACAATCACGATATCTACCTGTTTTTTCAGGCGGGCAACCAAAGCTTTGGCACTATCAATTTTATTAATTGAAACCGTATTTTCATTTGGTGCAAAAGCACAGAATGCATATTTAACGCTATCTTTTTCGAATATTTCGAAGGGTTTGTTCAGTTGCCCGGCATAATGAATCTGTAGTGAATCCAGAATACGAGCGGTATTTTTCCGGCCTTTAGCATCAAAATCTCCAACATGGTTATTGGCAATACTTAAAACGTTAAAACCTGCCTTTTTATAAATTCCGGCATAACGTTCAGGCATTCTAAAAGCATAACAATTATTCGGATTGATGCCATTGCACTTATTTGAATTTCCAGAGTTTAAAAAACAGCCTTCTAAATTTCCGAAAACAATATCGCCCTTAAGCAAACTGTCTACCGCTTGAAAACTATTTACAGCATCATCAGGCGGTAAATTCGTTTTTGATGGAAATGCAGAACCCAACATGATATCGCCCACAGCAGTAATTGAAATCGTATCTTTTAGCTTTCTTTCGATAGTATCTTGTTTCGCGGCCGGAATGTTAACCTGTGCGTTGTTATTGGTACAACTTAAAACGATAATTATGATAAGAAACGATAAAAGTAAGTTACTGGAGAGTTTCATTAATTAATTTATGAGGTATAAAAAAATCCTCCAAAATTACTTCAGGAGGATTGTATGTGTTCAAACAAATTGTAAATCTACAATCGTAAATTGTTATTATTCTACTGTAAATTCTTTCTTAAACGATTCTAAAATTCTTCCGCCTTTGTAAAAATAGCGGCTGTAATAAGGTTCATTTAAATTACTAATAACCACACCGCGTGAGCTGGATGCATGAGCAAATCTGTTATCTCCCAGGTAAATACCAATATGAGAAATACTTCTGCTCTTTATTTTAAAGAAAACTAAATCACCTTCTTTTAAATCATCTTTAGCTAATGGATCAACCATACTAAAAATATCGCGTGAATTTCTTCGGATTGTGGTGTTGAAAACTTTGTCGTAAATCGCTTTGGTGAAAGCCGAACAATCAATCCCTTTTTTGCTCGATCCGCCGTAGCTATATGGCGTTCCGATCCATTCATACACAAACTTATATAATTTCAAGTTTGAAGTTGCATCAACGGCAACACCCATTACTTGTGAAAAATATTGAGAGGCCAGGTTGTCGGGATCATTTAATTCTTTACCAGATTCTTTTGTTTTTGTTTGCGCAAATGCGGCTGAGAGCGTGCAGATAGCGATTAGGGATGAAAACAAAAATTTTTTAATCATGTTATACAGTTATGTTTGGGTATTCACTTACACAGTAACGTAAACCACATGGGCTTATTGTTGGTTGCCAAAAGTATTGATTATACAAATGTTATCCAAATGTTACCTGTTAAAAAATGAAAGTTATTAACATTTGAACGATTGCGACCTGTTAGGAAACGAGATTAAGATTAAAATATTATTTCGAAAAACAGTTTCTGTGCGTATCGGTTTCGAAAGTCCTGCTATCCCTACAATCTTTTGCGTTCGTTAATTTCAAACATCAATGCATCTGCCTCAAAAGTATTTTCGTTCTATCAGGTTTAAATTAACTAGGCTTAATGTGCTTTGGAATTTTAACCACCATGATATCTTCAATTTAAATAAAAAAAATATTGTTATCCTAACTTCCCAAAGTTCAGCACAAGTAAACGAAGGACATATTTTGTTTTTTGCGTGGAAATAAGATTTTTAACAGGCTCAAACCCACAATGACTTTTCTGAAGTTAATCATATCGGAGCTTTAACATTGGAGAAGTGGTTTTAAAACCGTAACCAAATGCAGAAAGCTAAGCTAACTTAAGCCCGACAGCAGCATTTATCCTTTTTTGTGCGAAGATCTTTCCATTCCCAAAAGAAATTCACAAAAAAGATAATGCAAATGGCGGGGCCGCTTTAGCATAGAAGCTACGGAAATTGGCTTCCAAATAAAAATATATAAATTACGGTAATGGGCTATTTTACAGAATTATATTTCATCATCTACCTGAACCATTACCTTGATAAACTGTCAAATCAAAATATGTGAAATCGACGTTTTGAGGGAAATAGACAGGATGAATAAGTTTTTTTTATTGAAACAACCGTTAATTCTACAATTGTATGAAAGTGTATGATGTTTTTACACTGAAAAGTGCCAAAAATTACAATAAAAAAATTAGATTTGCTGTCGCAAAAAAACAAATATCCTAAAATGAGTGCAGTAGAAATAAATAAAGATACTTGGTTAAAATGGTTCGAATCGATGTTGCTGATGCGCAAATTCGAAGAGAAAACTGGCCAATTATACGGACAACAAAAAATTCGTGGCTTTTGTCATTTATACATTGGGCAAGAAGCTGTGGTTGCAGGAGCAATTTCTGCAATGCAAAAAGGCGATTCAATGATTACTACTTACCGTGATCACGCTCATGCTTTAGCTTTAGGTGTTAGTGCCGATAGCATTATGGCAGAAATGTATGGTAAAGCTACTGGTTGCTCTAAAGGTAAAGGTGGTTCAATGCACATGTTTAGCAAAGAACATAATTTTTATGGTGGCCATGCTATTGTTGGAGGTCAGATTCCACTAGGTGCTGGTGTTGCTTTTGCAGAAAAATACAAAGGAACAGATAACGTTAACATTTGTTATATGGGCGATGGTGCCGTGCGCCAGGGTGCATTAAACGAAACGTTTAACATGGCTATGTTGTGGAAATTGCCTGTAATTTTTGTTTGCGAAAACAATGGCTACGCAATGGGTACTTCAGTACAACGTACTACCAATATGACTGATATTTATAAAATTGGTTTAGGTTTTGATATGCCATGTGCTCCGGTTGATGGTATGGACCCAGTTGCCGTACACAATGCAATGGATGAGGCCATTCAACGTGCCCGTAAAGGTGAAGGACCAACTTTCTTAGAAATGAGAACTTACCGTTACCGTGGTCACTCAATGTCTGATCCTGCAAAATATCGTACTAAAGAAGAATTAGAAGATTATAAGGCAAAAGATCCGGTTGAACTTGCAAGAGAAACTATTCTAAAAGAAAAGTATGCAGACCAGGCTTGGATTGAAGAGGTAGAAGCTAAAGTTAAGGCTACGGTAGATCAGGCGGTGAAATTCGCTGAAGAGTCTCCTTGGCCAGATGCATCTGAGTTATACAAAGATGTTTACATGACTGAGAACTACCCTTACGTAATGGACTAATTTTATAAAAGATTTCAATTAATTAGATATAATGGCTGATGTAATTAAAATGCCCAAAATGAGCGACACCATGACCGAAGGGGTTTTGGCGAAGTGGCATAAAAAGGTGGGCGATAAAGTGAAAAGCGGCGATGTTTTGGCAGAAGTAGAAACTGACAAAGCAACAATGGACATGGAATCTTATTGGGATGGTACACTTTTATACGTTGGTGTAAAAGAAGGTGAAGCTGTTCCGGTTGATGCTGTTATGGCCGTTATCGGTAAAGAGGGTGAAGATTTCCAGGCAGCTTTAGATGCTGAAGGAGCTGGAAGCGAAAAGCCTAAAGCTGAAGGCGAAGCGCCTAAAACTGAAGATAAAAAGGAAGAAGCTGCCCCAGCTCAAGGTGGTGGTTTAAGCGAAGAAGAATTAGCAGCAAAAGGTGTTACCGTAATTCGTATGCCTTTGTTGAGCGATACCATGACTGAAGGCGTTATTGCTGAATGGCATAAAAAAGTTGGTGACCAGGTGAAGGATGATGATGTTTTAGCTGATGTAGAAACCGATAAGGCAACTATGGAGGTTATGGGTTATGCAACCGGAACTTTATTACACATTGGTGTAGAAAAAGGTCAGGCAGCTAAAGTGAACGGCATTATAGCTATCGTTGGTCCGGAAGGAACAGATGTTAGTGGAATTTTAGCGGGTGGTTCTGCGCCAACAGCAAAAGCTGAAAGCAAGGAAGAAGCGCCGAAAGAAGAAAAACAAGCTACAACTGCTGATGCAGGTGCTGCTGCGCCTGTTGCAGAAAGCTCTTCTGATAGCCGAGTAAAAGCATCTCCTTTAGCTAAGAAAATTGCTAAAGATAAAGGAATTGATTTATCGCAAGTTGCAGGTAGTGCAGAAGGTGGACGTATCATTAAAAAAGATATTGAAAACTTCAAGCCAGCTGCTGCTCCAGCGAAATCAGAGTCAGCTCCAGCTGCTGAGAAATCAAGCGCTGCTGCTCCTGTAATTCCAACATTTGTTGGTGAAGTTAAATTTACTGAGCAACCTGTTTCGCAAATGCGTAAAGTAATTGCAAAACGTTTGGCTGAAAGTTTATTTACTGCACCACATTTCTACTTAACCGTAAGTATTGATATGGACAACGCAATGGCTGCCCGTACGGCAATCAACGCAGTTGCTCCGGTAAAAGTTTCATTCAACGATATCGTAATTAAAGCGGTTGCAGTTGCCTTGAAAAAACATCCTGCCGTGAATTCTTCATGGGGTGGTGATAAAATCCGTTTCAATGAGCATACTAACATTGGTGTGGCGATGGCTGTTGAAGATGGCTTATTAGTACCTGTAGTTCGTTTTGCTGATGGTAAATCTTTATCACACATCTCTGCTGAAGTAAAAGATTTCGGCGGAAAAGCAAAAGCTAAAAAAGCTACAACCTGCAGATTGGGAAGGTTCTACTTTCACCGTTTCTAACTTAGGTATGTTTGGTATTGATGAGTTTACATCAATCATCAACTCTCCTGATGGTGCTATTTTATCAGTAGGTGCTATCCAGGCAGTTCCTGTTGTTAAAAATGGTGCTGTTGTTCCTGGTAACGTAATGAAATTAACTTTAGGTTGCGACCACCGTGTGGTTGATGGTGCAACCGGAGCTCAATTCTTACAAACGTTAAAAGGTTTATTAGAAGAGCCAATTAGATTATTAGCTTAATAAGCTGTCATCCTAAGCTTGCCGAAGGATATTATAAATATTAAGGCCATTCCATTAAAGGAGTGGCTTTTTTGGTTTAAAAGGTGTCCCGCAGATTAACACGATTTACGCAGATTTTATTTAAAATGCTTATTAAATGGTATTTATAGCCCATTTACTTTGCGGAATATTGAACCAACAATATCTATCGTGTTAAAGTTTACGAGCAATCCCAATTTCAATCCGGAAAGCTTTAAATAAGTTAATACTTGTTTATGATGCACTGCTGCTAAAGTTTCTACTGATTTTATTTCAAGAATTACCAGCCCATTTATCAAAAGGTCTATTCTATATCCTGCATCTAGTTCAATATCATCGAGGATTATTGGTAACTGAACTTGTTGTTCAACTTGTAATCCGCTTTGGGTTAAAACATGTGCTAACACGATTTGATATGCAGATTCTAAAAGTCCAGGACCGAGGGCATTGTAAGTTGTAAAGATTGCACCCCTAATTTTATAAGATAGTTCATTTTCATCCATAGCTAATTATTTTAAGTTTTACGGATGATTATTCTAATATAAGTAAAAGTATGTATAATATTATTGAGCTAAAAAATCTGCGGTAATCTTCTAAATCTGCGGGAAACCATCAAAAATCACTTCTCACTGATTTACGTTAATTACGCAGTTAAAAAATATTCTCCACTATTATTAGTCCAAAATAATCCGTGGAAGATAAAAACATCCTAAACCCTTTCTGCCATTCTTTGTTACTTATGGAAACCCCACAATCATGGACAAAGAAAAATTAATACAAGAAGCATATCTTGTTGCACATAAAATAGAAGAAAACGGAAATTTTCCCAACAACCCGAATTTGCCTTTAATGATTTACAAAGGTGCATTCTTAATTCATCCCGATGAAACCGAAGAAGTGATTAAAAAAGTTTTCGCTCAGAATGGCTATACCAATGCCTGGGTGGATGGTATTTTTGATTACCAGCATTACCACAGCAACACTCATGAAGTGATGGGGGTATTTTGTGGTAAAGCTGATGTGCAATTCGGTGGCGATCATGGGGTTTGCATAGAATTAGATAAGGGCGACGTTGTAGTCATTCCGGCTGGCGTAGCACACATGAAATTAAATTCTAGCGATGATTTTACCGTTGTTGGTGCTTACCCTAATGGATCAGATTATAACATTAAATACGGCAAAGCAGAGGAACGTCCGGAAGCTGATGAAGATATTGCAAAGGTTAAAAATCCAGATAATGACCCTGTTTATGGAAGTAAAGGTCATTTGTTTGAGTGCTGGTACAAACAAAATTGCGCAAATGTTTAAAACTCTTTCCATTTAACCGTCTAAAATTCTTTAATTTTCGGGTTTTAAATACACTATCCTATATAATTAATGAATTTTAGATTTATATGTTCAGCATTAGCACTCTCTGTATCAATTTTTACCGCTTGCAACAGCAAAAAAGCAGAAGAGCAAAAAGCAGCTGACGCCAAAATCCGTGTTAAGGAAGATGACAAAGCGGATAGTCTTTTAATAGCTTATGATCCAGCCAAAGGAGATAAATGGATCGCCGATTTCGTTCAAAATCTTCATAAAAAGTACGGATTTAATGGGAACATGCTCGTGGCTAAAGACGGCAAAATTCTTTATGAAAAAGCGATTGGGTGGGCAGATTATCTACATCGCGATAGCTTAAAAATCACTTCTGAATTTGAACTGGCATCCATTACCAAAACTTTTACCGGAACGGCCATTATGCAATTGGTAGAAGCAGGCAAGCTTTCGCTAAATGATAATGTGAAGAAATTTTTCCCAAATTTCCCCTATGATGGAATTACGGTGAAACTTTTGCTAACACACCGTAGTGGCATGATGAACTATGTTTATTTTATTGATGACATCTGGCGGAAAGAAAAACGCAATATGAAAAAGGGCGTAAGCAACCAGGAGGTAATGAACGTAATTGCAGAACGCAAACCTAATCCTTACGTAAAACCAGATAACCGTTTTCATTACAATAACTCCAACTTCATGGTGTTGGGTGCCATTATTGAGAAAGTAACAGGTCAGCGTTTCTCTCAATACATGATGGAGCATATTTTTAAACCAGCAGGAATGAAACATACCCATGTTTACAGCACAACCGAATACGAAAAAATTCCTGTTGATGTGGTTGGCCATGACCGTACCTGGAGGTATTCAGTAGCCCAAAATTTTCTGGATGGACCAGTTGGGGATAAAGGAATTTACAGTACTGTCCATGATCTGGTACTTTACGATAAATATTTAAAAAATGGCCGTTTACTCACCAAAAAAAGCACAGATTCATCTTATGTGGGTCGCAACAAACCTGTAAATGGCCATTTTAATTATGGTTATGGCTGGAGAATGTTTGATGGCGACAAAATGGATAAAGTGGTTTACCATACGGGTTGGTGGCATGGTTTCCGCCATATTTACGTACGTGATTTAGATAAAAACATTATCGTAATTTTCTTGGGTAACTTAACCAATGGAAGTTTAATGCACCTCGATGATTTGTATAAGCATTTAAATATGCCAATTATCCGCAAGGGAGCTTACCATGGAAATGGAAGCCTGCCGGGAAGCGATGAAGACTAAAAAGATAAACCTCGAAGATTGATTTTCGAGGTTTTCTTATTTTAAATCATATTGATTTACATAAAAATAGCTTAGTAAAAAACAATTTAGCCTAAATTCGTTTTATAATAAAAACAACAAATTATGTTCGATAAATTATTCGCGGCACAGCAAAAAGCCGAAGAGATTAAGAAACGTTTAGATACCATTTCAGTATTTGGCGAGGTTGAAAATGGTGCCATCAAAATCACAGCTACTGCTAACAAAGCCATTACAGGAGTTTCAATTGATGAAGAATTTTTTAAAAATGCTGATAAAGAAGAGTTGGAAGAATTATTACAGACTGCGATAAACAAAGCCCTGGCAAATGCTGAAGAAGTAAGCTCGACAGAAATGCAAGCTTCTGCAAAAGATATGTTAGGCGGTTTAGGTGGAATGTTTGGTCAATAAGCATTCCTTTTTTGCGCATTCGTTTATCCAATCTTAAAATCTTAATATGAAATATACTTATTATGGCCAATCGTGCTTTTTAATTGAGGCTGATGGCAAGAAATTCCTATTCGATCCATTTATTAAATCAAATCCATTGGCGAAAGATGTGGATACGTCTAAAATTGAGGCCGATTATATTTTGGTGAGCCATGGCCATGGTGACCATGTTGCAGATTTGGTTGAGTTAGCCAAACAAACCAATGCGGAAGTGATTGCAATGGTAGAGGTTGCCAAGTGGATTAAAGAACAAGGTGTAGATAAAGTAACAGATATCAACTTTGGAACGCAAAAATTATCTTTCGGCAAACTTCGTACTGTATGGGCAGTGCATAGCAGCTCAAATCCGGATGGTAGTTATGGTGGAAATCCAGCTGGATTCGTATTGGAATTAGCAGGCAAACAAATTTATTTTGCCGGAGATACAGCCTTAACAGTTGAAATGAAATTGCTGTCAGAACTTTACAACCTGGATTACGCTATTTTACCTATTGGTGGTCATTACACCATGGATGTTGATGATGCGATTATTGCCTCGAAGTATATTGATTGTGATCAGATAATTGGTGTTCATTACAATACTTTCCCCCCAATTAGTATTGATACTGAAGATGCTACAGCAAAGTTTAAACGAGAAAGTAAAACCCTGTGGCTCCCTCAAATTGGTGAAACGATAGCACTATAAAATAAAAAAAGGGGATTGATTCACATCATCCCCTTTTCCAAAACTATAAATCTAAACCTAGTTCTTTTTAGCAGCCTCTTTGTTTGCTTTGTAACGCATATCAGCTGTTCCATCTTTTTTAGTAGGACCTACAACCTTAGTTACTGCTTTTGTTTTATTTTCTTTGAAACGCATATCTGGCGTACCATCTGCTTTCAGTTTTGCAGCCGTTGTAGTTGTTTTTGTTTCAACTTTCTTTGCTTCTTGTTTTGCACTTGCTTTTACTGGCGCAGTAGTTGTTTTCACTTCCTTTTTAACAACTTGTTTAGCCTGTGCTGTTGTTGCTGGTGTTTGTGCAAATGCTGTGGTTAAACCAAATGCTGCGATTGCGATTAAACTCAATAACTTTTTCATACTCGTTTTTAATTTGTTAATATAAAATTGATTAATCGGGATGAAGTTTTAATGAAGATAGGAATAAATTTATTTTTAATGTGCTGCCAGCCAATTTTCTCCCTCGCCAATTTCAACAACAATTGGAACGGTTAATTTAATTGCATTGGCCATTTTATCTTGAATGATTGCTTTCATAACTTCTTTTTCTGATTTTACCACATCAAAAACCAACTCATCATGTACTTGCATGGTCATTGTTGATTGTAAGTTTTGTGCTTTCATTTCTCTGTGGATATTAATCATTGCTATCTTAATCATATCGGCAGCTGAGCCCTGAATAGGTGCATTGATGGCATTTCGTTCCGCAAAACCACGAACAGTTTGATTAGCCGAATTGATATCTCTTAAATAGCGTCTTCTACCCATAATGGTTTCTACAAATCCATTTTCACGGGCGAAGTTCATCGTATCACTCATATAACGCTTAATGCCTGGATACTGAGCGAAATATTGTTCAATAATTTCTGCCGCTTCTTTACGTGGAATGCCTAAATTTTGAGATAATCCGAATGCAGACTGACCATAGATGATCCCGAAGTTTACGGCTTTTGCATTTCTACGTTGTGTGCTATCTACAGCTTCAATAGCGATTCCATATACTTTTGCAGCGGTAGCGGTGTGGATATCAATGTTTTTACTAAAGGCATCCAGCATATTTTCTTCTTTGCTAATCTCTGCAATAATCCTCAGCTCAATTTGCGAATAATCGGCCGATAACAAAATATGATTTTCGTCTCTGGCAATAAAGGCTTTACGCACTTCCCTTCCACGCTCAGTACGGATTGGAATATTTTGCAAATTGGGATTATTTGAACTTAACCGACCCGTGGCAGCAACAGCTTGATTATAGGAAGTATGAACACGACCAGTTTTAGGGTTTACCATCAATGGTAAAGCATCAACATAAGTCGATTTGAGTTTCTGCAACTGGCGGAAATCCAAAATATCCTGAACGATATCACTTTTGCTGGCCAAAGCCGTTAATACATCCTCCCCGGTTTGGTACTGTCCGGTTTTAGTTTTCTTTGCTTTTGGATCGAGCTGAAGTTTATCAAACAAAACCTCACCCAGTTGTTTCGGAGATGCCAGATTAAATTTGATTCCAGCCTTATCATAAACATTCTGTTCAAACTTAGTAATATCAGTTTCCAGCTCCTTCGAATAAGCTTTTAATGTTTCAATATCTATACGAACACCTTCTTTTTCGATGTCGGCCAAAACATAAACCAATGGGTTTTCAATCTCAACAGCCAATTTAGCAGCATTCAACTCCTTTAATTTTGGTTCAAAAACATGAGCCAATTGCAAGGTTACATCCGCATCTTCGGCGGCGTAATCAACTACATCAATTACAGGAACATCACGCATAGTCAGTTGATTTTTACCTTTTGCCCCGATTAGTTTGGTAATTGATATTGGTGAATAACCCAGATAGTTTTCTGAGAGCACATCCATGCCATGGCGGGTATCAGGATCGATCAGATAATGTGCCAGCATGGTATCGAAAAGTTTGCCTTTTACCTGCACACCATACCATTTCAATACTAAAATATCGTATTTGGTATTCTGACCAATCTTTTCGATTTTTTCATTTTCAAGCACAACTCGGAATTCATCTACAATAGCCTGAGCTTCTTCTCGGACTGCTGAGACAGGAATATAATAGCCGGTTCCTGGCTTTATTGAAAACGATAGGCCAACTAAATCTGCCATATTCGCATCAGTTCCCGTAGTTTCTGTATCAAATGATATTTTTTCCTGCGTAAGCAACAGTTTTATTAAATTAGCACGCTGCTCTGCGGTTTCTACTAAAACATAATCATGCGCTGTATTTTCTATTGTTTTGGCAGGTAATTTTTCTGCAGGCTCTTCTTCTAAAGTGTTGGTATACTGAATGGTTTCGCCAGACTGATTTCCAAAAAGATCAGTTTGTGTTCCTTCTCCAAATCGTGCTGTGGTAACCGAAAACTCATCACCAAAAACCCGGCGCCCTAGTGTTCTAAACTCCAGCTCCGTAAAAAGCGGTTCTAACAAATCACGACTTGGATCGCAAAGTTCCAAACTTGCTTCATCGAGTTCAACGGGAACATCCAATAAAATGGTTGCTAGCTTTTTTGAAATTAATCCCTGCTCAGCAAAGTTCTCTACATTTTCTCGCTGTTTTCCTTTAAGTTCATGAGAATGCGCAATGATATTCTCCATCGAACCATATTGTTTAATTAAGGCTTTTGCTGTTTTTTCACCAATCCCCGGAATTCCAGGAATGTTATCCACCGCATCACCCCATAAACCTAAAATATCGATAACCTGTAATACGTTTTCAATTTCCCATTTTGCCAGCACCTCCTTCACTCCCAAAATTTCCATATCGTTACCCATTCGGGCTGGCTTATAAATAAAAATATTTTCAGAAACCAATTGGGCAAAATCCTTATCGGGAGTCATGCAATAAACCTGAAAACCTTTCGACTCTGCTTTTTTTGCAAGCGTACCAATAATATCGTCTGCTTCGTAACCATCTGAAGTGATTACCGGAATATTAAATCCAGTAATTAACTTAATTACATAGGGCATCGCAGCAGCCAAATCTTCAGGCATTGCCTGCCTATGTGCTTTGTATGCTTCGAAAGAAGTATGTCTTTCAGTAGGGGCTTCAGTATCAAAAACGACAGCAATATGCGAGGGTTTTTCTTTCTTCAGCACATCGAGCAAAGTATTGGTAAAGCCCATTACTGCCGATGTATTAATCCCTGTTGAAGTAAAACGAGGATTTTTACTTAATGCGAAGTGTGCCCGGTACATGAGCGCCATTCCATCTAGAAGAAAGAGTTTTTTATTCATGTGATAAAAGTAGCTAAAGTTAGCGATAAGGTTAAATTGCTTTTTCAACAAAAAAGCTAAAATTAAATTATTGCATTCTGGTATTTCACGTTAAACTAAAACGCCCAATGAAACGTTTCACATCATTATTTTCTGCTTACTTCGCCCGTCGCAATAGATTGATGACAAAATGAAATCAGAACTTTCAAAATTTCAGCAAAACCATTCTGGTTTAGAAGTTGGAAATATCAAAATTAATTTGAACTCGCAAGATTTAAAAATTTGTTGCGTTATTTGTATTAAGCCTTATTGATATGAAATTTCCATTTTTAACATTCATACTTTTTCTGTTCGCTAATTCGGGTTTTGCCCAGGATTTTATTGTTAAAAATAATGATGATGTAATTCGTGGAACTGTAAAGGGCACCGATTATTTTTCGGTTTACATCAGCGCAAATGACGAAGCGGATGTGATTCTCCCTGCAAAAGATGTGAAAAACTTCTTCTGGAATGGAAACAGTTTTGTGAGCAAAGGTTTTGCAAACGGAAAAAATTTCGAATACCGTTTTGTAAAGCTGATCGAGATGGGAACCGTAAATCTTTATTCTTTTGGTGGCGGAACGTTGGTTCCAGCAGTTAAGGAAAAAAAGGTGAAGTTCAGGCCATCAGTGGGCATTGGCACCGGAACTGGCGGTTTTGGCGGCATGGGAATGGGCGGCGGAATTAGTATTGGAGGTGGTAGAAGCGCAGCACCTGAACGCCCTGCCGGTGCACCTGTAATTCGTTATTTTATTGAAAAACCTGGCGCCGGACCCTTACAGGAAGTGCCTATGAAAGCCATAACTGATGAGGATAAAAAAGCAAATGTAAAAAGCATATTGCTTCAAAAACTGGGAGACAATGCTGGTTTGAAAGCAAAAGTTGAGAGCAGTACCGATTTTAACAGCCGCGAGGTGATTGAGTGGGTAAAGGAATATAATGCAACAAAAAAATAAACCAGGATTTTGGAAAATCAATCTTCAGAAGGTTGTTCATTACAAAATCACTTTTTGATTATCTGGCACAACAGGTCGTTAGGTGGTCGTTTACCATTCCTGTAGCCTGCATAAAGGCATAACAAATTGTAGTACCAAAGAATTTAAATCCCCGCTTTTTCATGTCTTTGCTAATTTGATCTGATAATGCTGTTCGGGCCGGAACATCACTCATTTTCTCAATTTTATTTGCGATGGGTTTCCCATTGGGGATAAAATTCCAAATGTACTTTGAAAAACTTCCAAACTCTTTTTGAATTTCGATGAATAATTTAGCATTGGTAATGGCGCCATTTATTTTTAAACGATTCCGGATAATACCTCCATCGTTCATTAACCGATCAAAATCTTTATCATCAAAAGCAGCTACCTTCTCTACCACAAAGTTCGCGAAAGCCTTCCTGTAACTCTCTCTTCTGCGAAGAATGGTTATCCAGCTTAAACCCGCCTGTGCACCTTCCAAAATCAAAAACTCAAAGAAGGTCTTATCATCATAAACAGGCTTTCCCCATTCTTCATCATGATATTTGATGTAGAGCGGATCGGATCCAGCCCAGGAGCAACGAATTGAGTCATGAGTCGTAAGTCCAAAGTCTTGAGTCACCTTATGCAAATTTAGCTGGGTTATGAATCATGAAGTTTAATAATTTGCTTATTTCTTCACACTTAGCATCAAGTGAGTTATATGTATCGTTTGAAATATATGCACATGCAAGTGCTACATCTAACCAAACCTGCGTTTCTCCATTTTCCATATCTGCATCAGTTAATTTGCTGATAAAATGATTTGGGTATCTTCTCTTTTTATATGCTTCTCCAATACTACTACAAACTGATCTTGAGGACCTTTGAATCTGATCCACCAAACTATACTGCTCTATTTTTGGAAAATCTTTTGTTAGGTTATGGATTTCCATCAATAAAGAAAACCCTTTCTTATATGCAATCAATTCTCTGAACTTTCCCATGCGAAATAATTTAAAACGAATATAAGATTCGATCACAGACTCATGACTTCTGACTTAAGACTTTGGACTCAACAACAGCTCATCCCAATACTCTACCGCTCTTCTATAATGCGGAATGACAATACTTCCTCCAACCAAATTTGCAATCATAAAAATTTCATTCATTTCATCGCTGTTTACGCCTGCATCGTGGCATTTACCCAAATGATATTTAATGCAATCATCGCAACGTAAAACCATTGAAGCCACCAATCCTAGCATTTCCTTTGTTTTTACATCCAGGGCACCATCGGCATAAGAAGTGGTATCAAGCGCAAAAAAACGTTTGATGTTGGTATTCGCAGTTTCCATGATTCTATCGTTCATTTTTTCACGATAGCCATTAAATTCTTCTACTAATTTTCCCATATTAATTATTGAGTGAGTGATTTTTAAATGAGTGAATGAGTTGTTGTTAACCACAAAAATTTTATAATCCTAATCCTCAAAATTCATTTCTTCCAGTGGATTCCAGAATACCTTTTTAAAATTGACAACCTTATCGTTTTTAACCTCAACGCCTTCTTTGAACAAAAGTTCAGCCATCGTTTCTGGTGTTTCAAAATGAAATTTTCCAGTAAGCAAACCGTTACTGTTTACCACCCGGTGCGCAGGCACTTTCGGATGAGCCGTTCCTGCATAAGCCATTGCATGCCCTACCATTCTTGATGATTTGGCTGCTCCTAAACTTTTAGCGATGGCACCGTAGGAGGTTACTCTTCCTTTCGGAATTAAGCGGGCAACCTCATAAACCTGGTCGTAAAAGTTTGTATTCATCTTTATTCAAACGAAAATTGAATGTAATTGATGTTTTTATCGTGAAGCAGGTATTTCTTTTCGTAATAGGTCTTAATCGATAACACATCATCAACTAAATCCGAAGTATATAAATGATCTGTATTTTTATGAACCTTTAAACCAAGCGCTTCTACTTTCTCACAAGTATAGGCATAAAGCTGATCATTGTCTGTTTTAAGGTTTACCTTTCCGCCAGACTTCAATACCGTTTTATAGCGTTCTAAAAATACTGGAAAGGTAAGGCGTTTTTTTTCTCTGCTGTCTTGTGGCTGAGGATCTGGAAAGGTAATCCAGATTTCGTCTATTTCGCCTTCAGCAAAATAATCCAATAGGTTTTCGATCTGAATTCTTAAAAAGGCCACATTATCAATCCCATCTTCAATAGCTGTTTTTGCCCCACGCCAAATTCTGTTTCCTTTGTAATCAACACCAATAAAATTTTTATCGGGGAACAATGTGGCCAGGTTCACAGTATATTCACCTTTTCCACAAGCCAACTCCAACACAACCGGATTTGAATTTTTAAAATGTTCAGCAGCCCATTTACCCTTTAGGGTTTTCCCCTGATCTAATTGATATACGTTTGCAAAGGTCTCTATCTCGGCGAAACGTCTAAGTTTATCTTTACCCAAAAGTTTTTTTTCGGCAAATTTACAATTAAATCAATTATGAAAACAGGTTTTGCATGCTTATCTTGCCAGTTTTTAGTTAATCAATTGTATTTTTGCAATCGACTTAAAGAAACATCACATTGGAAAAAAGCGCCAAAATTTATATTGCAGGTCATCGTGGCATGGTTGGGTCAGCAATTTATCGTAAGCTTCAAAAAGAAGGGTTCGAGAATTTATTAACCAAAACATCCGAGGAACTAGATTTAAGAAATCAACGAGCTGTTGCCGATTTTTTTTGCACAAGAACGCCCGGAATATGTTTTTCTTGCAGCTGCAAAAGTAGGTGGTATTGTCGCCAACAATACCTACAGAGCCGATTTCCTTTATGAAAACCTTGCCATTCAAAACAATGTCATTCATCAATCTTATTTAACAGGGGTTAAAAAATTGATGTTTTTAGGATCAAGCTGCATCTATCCGAAGTTAGCTCCACAGCCTTTAAAAGAAGATTATCTGCTTACTGGAGTTTTAGAGCATACCAATGAGCCTTATGCCATTGCCAAAATTGCTGGTATTAAAATGTGTGATGCCTACCGCGATCAATATGGATGTAATTTCGTTTCGGTAATGCCGACAAATCTTTATGGTTATAACGATAATTATCATCCGCAAAACTCTCATGTTTTACCGGCACTGATCAGAAAAATTCATGAAGCTAAAGTAAACGATGAAACGCAAGTAACCGTTTGGGGTTCCGGAACGCCATTAAGGGAGTTCCTATTTGCTGATGATTTGGCTGATGCCTGTTATTTCCTGATGCAAAACTATGATGAGCCAAACCTGATTAATATTGGTACCGGACACGACCTGACCATAAAAGATTTGGCTTTATTGATTAAAGACGTGTTGGGATTTGAAGGGGAACTCGTTTTCGACACGACAAAACCCGACGGTACACCTCGAAAATTAATGGATGTAAGCAAGTTGCACAACCTGGGCTGGAAACATCAGATTGAGTTAAAAGAAGGTATTGAATTAGCCTATCAGGATTTTCAAAGCAGATATTAAAATGTGATAGTTAAAATTGATATATTTGAAAAGATAAATCAATTTTAACTATATGACTTTAGTTCAACTCGAATATATTGTTGCCGTAGATACTTACAGAAGTTTTGTTACCGCTGCCGAAAAATGTTTCGTTACACAGCCTACCTTGAGTATGCAGGTTCAGAAACTGGAAGAATTACTGAGCGTTAAAATTTTCGACAGAAGTAAACAGCCTGTATCACCAACGGAGATCGGTTCTCAAATTATTGCTCAGGCGAGAATTATTTTACAGGAAAGCGGGAAGGTAAAGGAACTCATTAGTAGCCAGCAGCAGGATGTATTGGGTGAACTTAGAATTGGTGTAATCCCAACTGTAGCTCCCTATTTATTGCCACAGGTGATTTCGGCCATGCTGGAAAAATATCCCGAACTCAAACTGCTGATTTGGGAATATACTACTGAAGATATTATTCATCATTTAAAAACCGGCGTGTTGGATTGTGGTATTTTAGCTACTCCATTAACGGATGTTAACATTTCAGAAACGCCATTATACTACGAAAATTTTGTAAGTTATATCAGTAAAAACAGCAAGCTTTACAAAAAGAAAGCTGTTGATGCTGAGGATTTAAACGACGAAAATATTTGGCTGTTAAACGAAGGGCACTGCATGCGAAATCAGGTTCTTAATATCTGCCGTTCGACTAAAAATAACAGATTGCAGGGCTTAGAGTATAATACCGGAAGTGTAGAAACCTTGGTGAGGATGGTTGATTTAAACGGTGGAGCTACTTTATTACCTGAGTTGGCTATTGCAGAATTAAATGCTAAACAAACCAACAAAATCCGTCACTTTAAATCTCCTGAACCGGTGAGGGAAATTAGCCTGGTAACACATAAAAATTTCATCAAAAAAAGAATGTTAAATGCTTTAAAAGAAGAAATTTTAGCCATCATCCCGAAAACAATGAAGCAGAAAAAAAAGAAAGATATTGTTGGTATCTAACAACTAAGATCATTTATCTTCAATTTCTTGTCTACATGATCAGCCAACTGATAAGCAGCGGTTTTCGGGTTTTTATCCTCTAAAAAAATGAGGATCACCAAAGAAATAATTGGAATTAAAAAAGAAATCAGAAACCAGAACCAGAAATTTCTGCCAGTGCGTTTAGCTAAAAAACCAGCCAGTAACTGAGGTGAAAGTAATAAGCCAATAACAACCGTACCGAGGATAATCTCTGGCATAGTAGTGTCTTATTGTTTTTGAGGATCTAGCGGAGGTGCGGAAAGCAAGCCTTTGATATCACTCTCAACTTCTTCTTCTTCACCTTTTTTCTTCTTTTTCTTTTTGTCTTTATTCGATTTTCCGCTTAGGCGCTCTTCAATTACTCTGTCGTATTCGGTTTGTTGTTCACCTTTTAATACGTTGCGGATATTTTTAGAGGTTTCGTTCTGAAGTTTATAAAATTTATCTACATCCTCTTCCCGAGAATTACCTGCTTGTTGCCTTTTTATTAAATCTGCCTGTTCTTTAGCCTGATTAAAAGTGAAACGATAGATTACACTTTTCTGCGTATCGTTTAGCTTCAAACGTTTATCCAGATCCTCTACATTTTTCTTTGCAATCTCATCTGGTGTCGGCATTTTGTTTTGCTGAGCATTTACCAGGTTAATTAAACCAAACACCATTAAAAATAAAAATATAATCCGCTTCATTTTAAACATTTTAATAGTTGCGAAGTTACTTAATTATCTTAAAACAAGAAAGTCCCGATTTTCACCGAGACTTTCTAAATTTTATAAAAAGGATTGCTTACAAAGCTTTTTTATAAAGTTCTGCAACTGCATCCCAGTTTACTGCATTCCAGATAGCCGTCAGATAATCAGGACGTTTGTTCTGATACTTTAAGTAATAAGCATGCTCCCAAACATCGATACCAAAAATTGGGGTACCTTTTACTTCTGCAACATCCATTAAAGGGTTATCCTGGTTTGGAGTAGACGAAACCTGAAGTTTTTTATCAGCGCCAACAGATAACCATGCCCAACCCGAACCAAAACGAGTTGCACCAGCATCTTGTAATTTAGTTTTTAACTCAGCAAATGAACCAAAAGCCTCATTAATTGCTTTTGCTAAATCGCCAGTTGGTTCGCCACCTTTGTTCGGACCTAAAACTTTCCAGAATAAAGAGTGATTATAGTGACCTCCGCCATTGTTTCTCACAGCAGCAGGATATTTAGAAATGTTTTTTACAATTTCTTCGATGCTTAAACTTGCTTCAGGCTTACCTTCAACAGCTTTATTTAAGTTAGTAACGTAAGCTTGATGGTGTTTATCATGGTGGATTTCCATGGTAGTTTTATCAATATGCGGTTCTAATGCATCGGTTGCGTACGGTAACGCAGGTAATTCAAAAGCCATAGTATTATGTTTTTAGATTTTAAAATGTTTCTAATAGCAAATATAACATTCGTAGGTTAAGATTTGTTCATGTAATTATCATCAAATCTTTTTTCACGAAAAGTTTCCAATCTTTGTGATCAATAAAAAATTGGAACATCGAAAAATTAAAATCAGATCAGATAGCTACAAGCCATTTTAGGCTATCTTTTCTTTGCAAAGAAATTTTTCATAAGTAAGGCAGATTCTTCCGCTAAAACGCCGCCTTTAAGCTCGGTTTTTGGGTGCAATAAGTTTGCATTTTTCGAAATAAATCCACGTTTCTCTTCCCTGGCGCCATAAACGATGCGGCTTATTTGCGTCCAGTAACTGGCCCCGGCACACATTACGCAAGGCTCAATGGTAACATATAACGTACAATCTCTTAAATATTTAGCACCAATAGTTTGGGCGGCAGATGTAAATGCCTGCATTTCGGCATGTGCTGTTACATCGTTAAATTTCTCGGTTAAATTATAACCTCTCCCAACAATACGGTTTTTGCTCACCACAATTGCACCAATCGGAATTTCATCTTCACTTAGTGCTTTCCTAGCTTCTTCCAAAGCCAGTTTCATGTAGTGAATATCTTCTTCCTCAGGGTTGGTATTTTCGAAATTATAAAAACTCATAGCGCAAAGATAACGAAAGGCCTGAAACCACTATTGTTTAATCGAACCCAAATTAAAATGGTTTTGCTACAGGTTAATGCGCCGCATGCATATTGAATTTGTTTAAAAAAATGAGGAAGCGGAGCGCTATTGCTTATCGGAAAATGCCCTCCTGCTTTACATTATAGCCCCGAGAAATCGGGGGCTGCCATTTCAATCAGGGCTAAAAACAAAGGATCAACAAGAAACCAATTCCTCGCTACAGCGCTGATACTTAGTGTAAATCTAAATCAGTTTACTGCCGTTGGGCGTTTTTTTATCTACAGCTGTGAGAATGATATCGCCATTTTCATCAGCGAAACCCGTTACCAAAAACTCTGACATAAACTTACCAATTTGTTTCTTCGGAAAGTTAATTACCCCTATAATTTGTTTTCCCGGCAATTCCTCGAGCGTGTAGTGTTTGGTAATTTGAGCGCTACTCGTTTTAATTCCAAAAGTCCCGAAATCAACCTTTAACTTATACGCCGGCCTTCTGGCCTCCGGAAACTCGAAGGCTTCTATAATAGTTCCAACACGCAGCTCTACCTTCTCAAAATCATCCCATGTAATTACTTCCATTATTTCCTATTTTGATTTTAATATCGCTAAAGTATCAATTATGCTTCAATTGTTATCCGGAATAAATTGTATTCTTAAGCAAAGTTGACTTGAATTTGGAAGCATTTAACTCCATTACAACCTTCATGTTGTCAGACAAAAATTTGCGCATTTGAATTTAAGACCTATATTTATGCAACCGTTTGCATAACCAAATACACTAAACCATCCAAATGTATTTATTAGGTATTGATATAGGCACATCATCAATTAAAGTTGCAGTTGTTGATGTAGAAACCCAAAAAAGTATTGCAACCGTTCAATATCCCGAGGCCGAAACAGAAATTAAATCTGTTCGCCCTGGCTGGGCAGAACAATCTCCTGCAGATTGGTGGGAAAATACAAAGCTGGCTATTCTTAAGCTAAATGCTACAAATCTATTTAACCCGAAAAATATTGCAGCTATAGGCATTGCTTATCAAATGCATGGTTTAGTTGTGGTTGATGAAAATCAAGATGTATTGCGTGACAGCATCATTTGGTGTGATAGCAGGGCCGTAGAAATAGGTGAAAAAGCTTTTGATCAGATTGGCCACCAGAATGCATTAAGCAGCTTGCTCAACTCTCCTGGCAATTTTACCGCATCAAAACTGGCTTGGATCAAAGAAAACGAACCTCATATTTATCGAAAAATAGATAAAATCATGCTTCCCGGAGATTTCATTTCAATGAAATTAACCGGGAATATTACTACAAGTATTTCGGCATTATCTGAAGGTATTTTCTGGGATTTTCAACAAGATAAAATTTCGAAAGCTGTAATGGATTATTACGGGTTAGATTATAATTTTATTCCTGAAATAAATGAATTATTCGCCTCACATGGCGTACTAACGGAGGAGATAGCCTTATTTTTAGGCTTAACCGCAGGAATCCCGGTGGCATATAAATCAGGAGATCAACCTAATAATGCTCTCTCATTAAATGTGATGAAGCCAGGTGAGGTTGCTGCAACGGCTGGAACTTCAGGCGTCATTTACGGCGTGAGCAATAGCCTAACTTACGACCCACAGTCGCGTGTGAATACTTTTGCGCATGTAACCTATTCTCCCGAAGAAAAAAATACTGGTGTATTACTTTGCATTAATGGCACCGGCAGTATGTTCCGTTGGGCGAAAAACACCTTTGCACCTCATTTAAATTATCAAGAGTTAAATACTTTAGCAGCAAAAGCTCCTATTGGTAGCAAAGGATTAAACGTATTGCCATTTGGAAATGGAGCAGAACGAATGCTCAATAATCAGTATACAGGCGCCCAGTTTTTAGGTATCGATTTAAATATTCACAGTCAGGCAGAAATTTTTAGAGCCGTTCAGGAGGGCATAGCATTCTCATTCAGGTATGGTATTGATATTATGCGTGAAATTGGAATGGAGCCGAAAGTAATCCGGGCAGGTAGGGCCAATCTTTTTCTTAGCGAGGTTTTTGCGCAAACCTTTGTTGATGTTACCGGCGTTCGGGTAGAACTTTACGAAAATGATGGTAGCGTTGGCGCAGCATTAGGAGCGGGCATTGGTGCAGGCATTTTCAACACTGCGGAAGACGCATTTACACATCACGAAGTGGTCGCCACACTTGATCCGAAAAATTCTGCAGCTTACGAACCGATCTACCAGGAATGGAAATCATTACTAATGAAAACTTTAAAATAGAACCACAAAAAAATATACAATGACAAAAGTAGTAACAGGAGCAAAAGAATTTTTTAAAGGCATAGACCAAATTCAATTCGAAGGGTTAGAAAGTAATAATCCATTAGCCTTTAGATGGTACGATGGGAACAAGATAGTCGCAGGTAAAACCATGAATGAGCATTTCAAATTTGCATGTGCTTATTGGCATTCTTTTAATGGAAACGGTGCTGATCCTTTCGGTGGTGCCACGCACATTTTCCCCTGGGATGAAAAAAATGATGTGATCGAAAGGGCAAAAGCTAAAATGGATGCTGCTTTTGAATTTATTACAAAAATGCAGTTGCCTTACTATTGTTTTCACGATGTTGATGTTGTTGATTATTGTGATAATGTAGCTGAAAACGAACGTAGATTACAGAGTTTGGTAGAATATGCTAAAACAAAAACAAGCTGATAGCGGCGTAAAGCTACTTTGGGGAACTGCAAATTTATTCAGTCACAAACGTTACATGAACGGTGCTTCAACCAATCCCGATTTTCATGTACTGGCACATGGAGCTGCACAGGTGAAAGCGGCGCTTGATGCCACGATTGCTCTTGGCGGCGAAAATTACGTTTTCTGGGGAGGCAGAGAAGGTTATATGAGTTTGCTGAATACCAATATGAAACGTGAGCAGGAACATTTGGCTAAGTTTTTACATACGGCAAAAGATTATGCCCGTCAGCAAGGGTTTAAAGGTACTTTTTTCATTGAGCCTAAACCATGTGAACCCTCTAAACATCAATACGATTATGATGCGGCTACGGTAAAAGGATTTTTACAGCAGTACGATTTATTAAATGATTTTAAACTTAACCTGGAGGTTAACCATGCTACTTTAGCTGGCCATACCTTTCAACATGAACTACAGGTAGCAGTTGATAACGGACTGCTGGGTTCCATCGATGCCAATCGTGGCGATTACCAAAATGGATGGGACACCGATCAGTTTCCAAATGACATCAATGAATTAACAGAATCCATGCTGATTATTCTGGAAGGCGGTGGCTTACAGGGCGGCGGTGTAAACTTCGATGCAAAAATTCGCAGGAACTCCACCGATCCTGCAGATTTATTTTATGCGCACATTGGCGGCATGGATATTTTCGCCAGGGCTTTGATCACCGCAGACGCCATTCTTCAACAGTCAGATTACAAAAAAATCAGAGCCGATCGCTACGCATCCTTTGACAGTGGAAAAGGAGCAGAATTTGAGCAGGGCAACTTAAGTTTAGAAGACCTGAGAAACTTCGCCGCCGAAAACGGAGAACCTGAAATGAGAAGTGGAAAACAGGAATATCTGGAGAATTTGATCAACAGATATATCTAATTGGCAGCATAGAAAAATAATAAATGTCGTTTTAACATTTTTAAGTTAAAAAAATTAAAATTTAATTTATGATTTCACTACATTTAGCCTTCTAAACCAAATAACTTACTTAAATGAAAGTAACAGATTACATTATTTTTCTAGCCTATTTTGCTGTTGTGGCAATATATGGTTTCTGGATTTACCACCGTAAAAAGCAAGCGCAAATGAGCAGTAAGGATTACTTCCTTGCTGAAGGATCACTGACCTGGTGGGCCATAGGCACCTCATTAATTGCCTCAAATATTAGCGCTGAGCAGTTTGTAGCCATGAGTGGCGATGGATTTAAAATGGGATTAGCCATTTCCACTTACGAATGGATGGCCGCTGCAACACTGGTTATTGTGGCTACATTTTTTATTCCCGTTTACCTCAAAAACAAAATCTATACCATGCCTCAATTTTTGAGTCAGCGGTATAATGGTACAGTTGCCATGATTATGGCCGTGTTTTGGTTATTATTATATGTAGTGGTTAACCTAACCTCGATACTTTATTTAGGCGCCTTGGCTGTAAGCAGCATATCAGGTATCGGTTTCTGGTATTGTATGATTGGTTTAGCCGTTTTCGCGGTTATTATTGCCCTGGGCGGAATGAAAGTTATCGGATATACGGATGTTATCCAGGTTGCTTTCTTAATTTTCGGAGGTTTAGCCACGACTTATCTCGCCCTTAATTTAGTGAGTGATCACTTTGGCGGAGACGGTGTTTTGGATGGTTTAGCATTTTTGAGAGAAAAAGCTCCTGACCATTTTCATATGATTTTCAAAAAGGACAGCGCCAATTATGCTTCTCTTCCGGGTATGACGGTTTTATTAGGTGGTATGTGGATTGTGAACTTAAATTATTGGGGATGTAATCAGTACATTACGCAGCGTGCTCTAGGTGCTGATTTAAAAACTGCACGAGCCGGTATTTTATTTGCGGCATTTTTGAAGCTCTTAATGCCTCTTATTGTTGTTTTGCCGGGTATTGCCGTTTACATGTTATATCAGGAAAAAACGGGTATTGATGTAAATTCAATGATGCCGGGGGGCGAACTTCGTCCGGATCGTGCCTACCCAACCTTATTAAATATTTTACCTACCGGATTAAAAGGTTTATCATTCGCTGCACTAACCGCAGCAATTGTAGCCTCTCTTGCTGGTAAAATAAATAGTATCTCAACCATTTACACTTTAGATATTTTTAAGAAACACATCAGAAAAGAAGCTTCTGAAAAAAGTTTGGTAAGAACTGGCAGATTGGTAGTTATTGTAGCCATGGCCATTGCAATCGCAATTTCTCCATTTTTAGGTATTGATAAAAAAGGTGGATTTGAATTCATTCAGGAGTACACAGGATTTGTGAGTCCGGGTATTTTTGCCATGTTCATTTTAGGTTTCTTCTGGAAAAAAACCACTTCAAATGCAGCGTTATTTGCTACCATTGGTGGCTTTGGTTTATCCGTTTTACTGAAATTTTTACCTGGAATGATGGATTTATCATTCTTACACGATTTCGGCTTCTCAGTAGCAAATGCTGAAGGCATTTACGAAATCCCTTTCTTAGATAGAATGGGCTTTGTTTTCGTTATTTGTATCGTGGTGATGTTTGCGATTAGCATGATCGAAAATAGTAAAGGCGATAAATCAAATGGTTTAGAAATTGATTCCAGTATGTTTAAAGTTCACCCTAGTTTTGCCGTAGGATCCTTATTGGTTTGCGGTATTCTGGTAGCGCTTTATTCTATCTTCTGGTAAATAGAAGAGATATAAGATAAAGAAAGGCTTTCTGGTTAAACCGGGAAGCCTTTCTTTGTTTAAAGATACTTTCCTGCTTACGCTCGTTTCAAACGAGCGCATCAGTAAAAAGCGATTTAATCGCCGTTATTATTCGTAAAATACGAAAAGCCATTTCCACGCTCCTTAGAAACGAGCGTGGGCTAAGAACGATTTCTTTACGACGAAGTTTGAGGGGCGTCAATTTATCTTTTTTGAGATAAAATTGATAACTTTAATTAAACGGTCAACCTCAGCATATTAAGAATGCCTTAAAGTTGCAATATTCCTTGATTCTCCCAGGTATATAGCGGGAGGCGGGTTGAAAAAATGAGGGCTAAACTAATTCAGCATGAAATCACCAGAATATTATCAGACAATTATGCCTTACCTTGTGGTAAAGGATGCCGAGAAATTATAGATTTTTTAAAGGAAGTTTTTAACGCGGATATAAAGTTAATCGTACCTAGGGAGAATGGCTCCATCATGCATGCTGAAGTTGTTATTGAAGGGGGAACAATTATGTTTGCCAATGCAAATGATGATTTTCCGCCCTTTCCAGCCGGAATGTTTATACACTCGCCAAATGCAATAACTTTCTACGATAAAGCCCTTAAAAATGCTGCAACCTCTATACAGGAACCTGCTCAAAGGGAATATGGCTTAAGTGCCGGCTTTGAAGATGCCTGGGGAAATGTTTGGTGGGTAACCGTTCCTGAAAATAAATAGATTATTGTGCACAAGGCCCGTCAGGAATTTCTTTACTGATTTTGATCACTTTAGTAACTACCAATGTCGAATCGAAATCAGCTGAAACGGTTGCAGTATCAGATTTGGCAATATAACCTTCCAGCTCTACATAAACGGGTTCATAAGGCTTTTCAAAACCTAAATTACTGTAAGAAAGCTCCAGGTTTTTAACACTGTCGGTCACCCAATATTCTCTACCATCTTCACAAAGAGTAAAAGATTTCATTTCAGGACCAAAACTATAAAGCCCTTTAACAACTTTTAATTTACTGTTTTCGCCTTCAGCTTTCTCTGTTCTATTACAAGCGGTAGCCGCCACGCCAAGTAGCACAACAAATACAATTGCTTGTTTAAATAACTTCATTCTATATTGATTGATTAATTTGATCGATCTTTTTGACACTTAAATTTGATGACAAAGCCGATGCCAAAAATGAAAAAATACCCACTGTAATAAACACTAAAACAAAATCCTGCCATTTTAATCCGATAGGGTATGCATTTACCATAGATCCTTCACCCATGCTGATTAGCCCAAATGTATGCTGGACATAATAGAAAAGCAAACCTATGATTAAACCCAACACGCATCCAGACATGGTAATCATCATTCCTTCAAAAAGAAAAATGCGTTTAATTAATTTTTTGCTGGCGCCCAGGCTGCTCAAGATAGCAATATCCTTAATTTTATCGATAACAAGCATGGTTAGGGAGCCAACTACATTAAATATAGCGATTATTAAAATGAATGTTAAAATAATATACACCATACTTTTTTCAGAATTAAATATATGATGTAAAGAACTATTTTGTTCTGCCCGGTTTTGAACAACAAATCCACTACCAAGCTTTTCTGCAATTTCGTCTTTGTACTGATCGACATCTACATTTTGATTAAAATCGATTTCTATAGACGAAACATTTTTGCTTTCATCCAACAACTCCCTTGCAAATTCCAGGGGAACGATGATGCCGTTATCAAAATCTTGCTGCACCTCAAACACACCGCTTACGCGAATGCTTTTGGCAATAAAATCATCAGTAGGGTTTAAAGAACTAACGGATATCGTTTTTTTGGGCGAATAAATTTCTAATTCTGTAAAAGGATCTAAAGTATTCACTGCCAGATAACTCTGCAATGCTGATCCCATTACACTACTAAAACCACTTTTGTTTTGAAGTATAAATCGACCTTCTTTAATTGTACTGTCTAATTTGGTATTCTTCAGATAATCAGCACTAACGCCCTTAACTAGGCCCACAGCCTGTTTATCATTGTATTTTAACAAAGCCTTTTCCTGTAAAACTTCAGAAAATGCGTATACATCCTTATTTTTTCTTAGTGCATTGAAATAGGCCGTGTTGGGATCGAATGTTTTACCTTTTGCAGGTGTAATTGCAATTTGAGGAGTAATGGTATCAAACATACCCAGCACTACTGTTTCCAAGCCGTTAAATACTGATAAAATAATAATCAGGGCCGCACTGCCAACCATTACGCCGGCCATTGATATTCCAGATATCAGATTGATGGCATTGGTAGATTTTTTGGCAAACAAGTAGCGTTTGGCAATATATAGCGGCGTATTCACAGTTGCAAAGATAGCTAAAATGTAAGATGTATCATGTAAAACGGCACGTTTAACGCCCAGATTAGCTGATACAGCCTAGATCTAAAAAAACGGATTATTTTGCTTTTCGAAACCAATTGTTGTCGCCGGACCATGGCCAGGATAAACCTTCGTTTCATCTGGTAATACAAACAATTTATCGGAAATGTTTTGGAGGAGTTGCTGATGATTGCCACCAGGCAAATCTGTTCGGCCGATGCTACCATAAAACAATACATCACCCCCAATCAAAATATCATCAGCTTTGCTGTAAAAACATAAGTGTGCCGGAGAATGGCCAGGAGCAAAAATTAAATCAAGTGTGCTATTGCCAAACGTGATAACGTCTGTTTGTTCCAGAAACTCATCCGGAAGTGGCGAAGTTTCATATTTATAAAATCCCATTGATGGAGCGTATCCCGGAACGGCTTCCAACACCACCAATTCTCCTTTATGAAATTTTGGCTTTAATCCATAAGTATCAAAAATAAACTTATTGCCGAAAACGTGATCGATGTGGCAATGGGTGTTTAATAACAAAACCGGATTAAGGTTTTGCGCTTTGATAAAGGAAACCAGTTCATTCTGTTCGAAGCCTTCATACATGCCCGGATCGATAATAACGCACTCTTTTGTTTCATCGTAAAGAACGTAGGTATTTTCGCTGTAAGCGTTAAAGATGAATATTTTTATAGTAATCATAGTTTGTGATGCCTAATAGAGAATAATCGTAACAACTAATTTTTCCATCTAAAGGTAGAAATCAAAGTATCGATATCTGTTTTGATAAATTTGACAACTGGAGCAATAGAATCATATTGAGGGCGCTCATTAAAATATAATGCTCCTCTGAAATAATGTTTCGCACTATCTGTTAGAAAAAACTGAACCGAGGATGCTGTATTTCCCTCAATGGCATAATAAATTCCATAAACCTTTTGCTGAGGATAATTGATAATTCGCTGATCAATTGCGCTTGCTTTTATGGTATGTTTGAAAGCCAGTTTCCTGGCATCTTCTACCATCTGATCATATTCACCTTTGGCGGATACATCATAATAGGTAAGGTGCAGGTAGCCATTAAACTGCTTAAAATGCAGGTTATACCAATTTGCTCTCGCATCCCGACTTTGATCTTGCTCAATTGTGGCATAAACAGGATATTGAAACTGGTAAGGAACAGGTTTAGAGAATGCTGCGTATGCCTTCTTAGGAAATTCAATTCTATAATAACCTTTAGGCTTAGGGCTATAGTCATTATTCTGGCAAGCGGAAAAGCACAAGAGTAGCATAAATGGCAGAAAGACAAAAGATTTCAATTTCATAAAATAACCAGCTTAACAGATTGCCTTATCGAAAGTCGGCATTCGCTTTCGCAATAACGACAGATAAATATTATTTATTCCAAATGGCCCAGGCTTTTTCTGCCTGCTTATACAACATTTCTAAACCGTTTTTAACTTGCGCACCGCGTTCTGCTGCTTTAGAGAGGAATGCCGTTTCCAGAGGATTATAAACCAAATCGTAGACTAAGTGATCGCTTCCAAGTTGTGTATAATCGATTTCAGGGAAAGTATTTATATGGGGCGACATGCCCAATGGTGTGGTGTTAATTAAAAGCTTGTGGCGCTCTAACAACTCTGGTGTAACCTGGTTGTATAAAATAGCTCCAGCGGTTGCCTTTCTTACTACAACCTGATATTCAATACCCAACTTTTGCAGTACATATTTTACCGCTTTGGCAGCACCACCATCGCCAAAAACCAATGCCTTTTTATGCTTAGCCGTTAATAGCGGTTTTAACGATTCTTCAAAACCGTATGCATCGGTATTAAATCCTTTTAAATATGTTTCGTCCTCGAATCGTTTAATACAAATGCAATTTACTGCACCGATTTTTTCCGCAGCTTCTTCAATTTCATTTAGAAATGGTAAAACGCCAACTTTATGCGGTATCGTCACATTCAATCCGCAAAGCGACTGATTTTCAGCAAGTAAATCTGCAAGTGATTTTATGTTTTCTATTGGGAAAAGTTCATATTGACGATCAGTTATTCCCTCATTTTGAAACTTTTCGGTGAAATATTTTTTAGAAAATGAATGTGAGAGTGGAAATCCGATTAGACCGTATGTTTTCATATGTACAAGGATTCTTTATAAAGCATAAAGCAATCTTACAGCGGTAGTAAATCAACTAACATTGTAAGATTGCTTCGTGGCTCGCAATAACGATATATTTTA
>NZ_AJLG01000037.1 GCF_000258495.1 Pedobacter agri PB92 | reverse complement strand
ACGTACACACTTTTTTCAGGGTGAGATATTTTTCTTTGCATCAAGATGAGAGTAGCGAAGTAAGATCAATGTCTGGCGCTGGCTTTAATCATAATCTTATTTTTTCCAGCTTGTTTGGATTTCTTTCCACTAAACTCGCAACTTCAAAATGTGTGCCTTTTGGCAGCGATATGAGGATGAATATACCACAAAACTCTTTATTTACCTATCCAGATATTTCTGTGTATTGCAACGAAATTAATCATCCTGAGGAGGACAAGGATACTAATTTGGAGCCAACGGTAATCATCGAAATCCTCTCACCATCAACTAAAAATTATGATCGAGGTGGAAAGTTTAAATTGTATCGTGATATTCCAACACTAAGAGAGTACATCCTAGTTGATTCTGAATCTATATCGGTTGAGGCCTTTTACCTTAATGACAAACAAAACTGGGAATTAATTGAATATAAATTAATTGAAGATGCTTTAAAGTTTGTTTCAATGGGTTTTGAAATTAAATTGAGTGATATCTACAATCGGGTTAAATTTTAGAAAGATTATTCATTTCTTCTCTTTTTTCTTACCGTAACCCCAGGGGCAATGTTTGCATTTATTTTTACAGCAATAGCCTCGCTTTAAATGATATGCTGATGTAAAAACCATCAATCCATCTTCGTTAAAATAAAAGTCTTCTCCCTCTTTCATAAAAATTATTGAGTGAATTTTGAATTATTGAATGAGTGAATTAATCACTACCATTCGCACTTAAAATGTTCAATCACATACTCATGCTATCATTCATTCATGATCTTAATTTCCAGCTTGCCTTTAAAGTAATCTTTTAGCTGTTTCCCATCGCCGTGTAAAGTCCAAACCTGCTTTGGTTGCACTTTATCAATAGTTTCTAAAATTGCGTTCCAATCTGCATGGTCTGAAATATAAAGTGAAATTCCGTTTTGTTGCTGTAGATTCTTCCATCCCGAAGCGAAAGCACGAACAACATTAATGGCTTTATGATAGCTATGAAAAACCATAGGTGGCACAATATACACTTGGTGTTCATGCTGATTTTTCATCACCTTACGATCGTACATCTTATAATTACCCACCTCCATTCCGAAATCCTCATAAATCTTCACAAATGGCATAATACTATGGTGAACCATTATATTTTTTGTGGAGCAATGTTCATTAAGTAAATGAATAATCCGCTGACTTTTACCCAACGCATAAGCACCCAGCATAATGTTCGCAGTGGTTGCGTTTAAGTTTTTTAATTTCGTCAACTGGAGATGGATGCTTGGTATCAGGATTTGCGAAGGTGCTTTCGGTAATCAAAACATCAGCAGTAATAAATTCAAAAGGTTCACAGGTAACGTCAGGTTCGATTTTATAATCGCCAGTATAAAGGTATTTTATGCCTTGATATTCCATTAAAACTTGCGCCGAACCCAGTATATGACCAGCAGGATAAAAAGTAATGGCTACATCCTTAATTTTAAAAGTTTCGTGGTAATTTTTGACATGGAAATCACCAGCTGCAAACTTACGGTAACGATGTTTCATAAAACTTTGCGTTGCAGCGGTACAATACACATGCTGACTTCCCCCTATCGCATGGTCGCCATGGGCATGAGATACCACGGCCTCGTTAACCGGTTGTTGCGGATCTAAAAAGAAATCACCATAAACACAATATAAACCAGTTGGAGTTATGGTTATAAAATCATCTAAAATCATTTATCAGGATTTTTAAGATTTGAGGATAAACATGATTTTAGTTGAAACATCACTTGGAGAAAATATATTCGTAAATAATAAGATGAATGTTAAATCTGAACGCCAGCAGCAGTGTTTAGAAAATAATGGTGTAAGGATAAGACCTGTTCAATAATTGAATGCGTTTCATCGTTGATAACAAAGTGATTGGCTAACTTAGCTTTTTCTTCATCACTCCATTGCTTGTCCATCCTGGCTTTAACCTGTTCTACTGAAACCTGATCGCGTTGCATTACCCTTGCCAATTTTACTTCAAGCGGTGCAGTTACCAAAATCGTCGTATCGCACATTTTGTAAGAACCACTTTCGAAAAGTAATGCTGCTTCTTTTAGTGTATAGGGAACATTCGGATCAATTGATTCTTCCCATCTATCAAACGCCCTAAATACTGCTGGATGAACCAGGGCATTCAACTTTGCGAGTTCAGCTTCGCTATTAAAAACGATACCCGCAATATGTTTGTTATTCAGTTTTCCATCATCAAAATAACTATTTTTACCAAAGGTTTCTTCAATTCCTGCGATCAGTATTTCGTCCTGAACCATTATATTTTTCGCTTCGGTATCTGCGTAGAAAACAGGAATACCCAAAACCTCAAAAACTTTGCAGACAGTAGTTTTGCCGCTACCAATGCCACCTGTTATACCAATTTTATACATTATTTTTCTACAACAAAATCAACTTTCGACGGGATGACACTAACGAGCTTACAGTAATCCGGAAACTCTGTTATTTTAACTGCGAATTGTTTATGACCTAAATTCTTCCACTCTTCTACATCAACCGTAGCTGTAATAAAATTTGCATTCACTTCAGCATAACTACCCAGCGCAACCAGAAATGTTACCTTAATTTTTTTTGGATATAATTTGATGCTGTTATAATTTGTATTGTTAACGATCTTTAAAGGCACTTCAACAGTTTTTTCGGTAAATTCATCAACCGACAATTTTACTTCCGTTGAGGATGGATAGATACTGACATTTTTATGAATGCTATGCTGTAAACCAATTCTAACTGTGCTACTACTTTGCAGGTTACTGATTTTCAATGTATCAGTTGGCCAAAACTCAATTTTGCTTAACTCTTCCATCGGACCGGCAACTTTTATTTTTTTTGGGCTAAGAATGGTTTCTTTTGCCAAACCATACTGCTTTGCAAATTCCAGCTTGCTAACCAGCCTGACGTCAACATTTTTTACTACCCGTTTTGTGAAATCGAAATATAGCGTATCTGGCTTAACTGAAATAACTTTTTGAGCACTGCCAACCTGTTTATTTACCTGATAAAGCTGATCAGAAAACACAATGAAGTCCTTAGTGTTCAACTGACTGAGATTGACTGAAATAGATGGAGGGCTGATCCTTAGGCGGGCAAATAGCAGCTGCCATCCTGTTCCTTCAACTTCCAAATCGACAGTATCAGATTGCAAAGGATAAAAGGCCCGCTTAGTGGGGTTATTTTTAAAAACAATAACCGTTTTTGCGATATAATTATACTTGTTATTTAACGCCATAAAAAGCCACGCCGCTATAGCCAGAAAAAGGCAGGCTAGAAGTGTAAGTGCACGGCGTCTCTCGACTTGAGTTAATCTGATAAAGGGCATATTGTAAAGTAAACCAACTTTTGTCTAAGTTTTTGTTTCAGGTAACAATTGTTTCAAATGTAGCAAATTAAGTAGTGGCTCAAAAATAATCTAATCAACTAGCTCTTTTTGAAGTCCATCAACATCATAAAATAAAAAGAGGGTGTCCAATTCATTTGAACACCCTCTTCAAAAAAGATAAGCTAAATTATGCTTTTGCTGTAGGTGCTACAACTGCTTTAGTAGCATCTAAAGATACTGCCGATTTATCAAAACGAATTTTTACACCACCTTCAACTTCAATTAGGAAAGTGGTATCATTCATATCAGCAATACGGCCATGAATACCCGCTGTTGTAATAATCTTATCGCCTTTTTTCAATCCTTCGATTAATTTTTTATGGTCTTTTGCTTTTTTAACCTGAGGACGGATCATGAAAAAGTAGAATACTACCGCGATAGCACCTAACATGATTAATTGTCCGTATTGGCCAAATCCACCTGTTGCTTGTAAAATTACTGTTGATGTCATTTCTTATTTATTATATTTATAAAGTTGACCACGGATTATTATAGTGAATCCATCATCATTCAATTTATTATTTTTTGGTGAGTACCTCTCCTACCAAATGTACGGTAGCAATGGTAGGGTTTGCGTTTGAAGTTAACGTAACTACTTTGTCTTGCATGCCCTCTTTACCCTCGCTATTAAAGATCACTTTAATTACACCTTCCTTGCCTGGCAAAATCGGCTCTTTGGGTACTTCAGGAACAGTACAACCACAAGTAGCAGTAGCGTTCGAAATAATTAACGGGCTTTTACCGGTATTTTTAAACTTGAAATCATGCTGGACTTTCTCTCCCTGATTGATTTTTTTAAAATCGAAGATATCGCTCTCGAACACAATTATTGCGGCATCTGGTGAAGAAATTGTGTTGGCCGATGAATCACCGCCGGCAACCGCTGTTGTTGAATTATTAGCGTTGCGACAAGCAGTAAAAGATAAAGCCGCAATTGCAAGGATTAATACTTTTTTCATTTTACTCTTCAATTAAGCCACGACCGATCTTTTTGATCGTATTCGTTTTTTTAAGATCACCTAAAATTTTGTCTAAAATACCGTTTATGAACGAATTACTTTTCGGTGTACTGTAATCTTTTGATAATTCAAGATACTCGTTGATTGTTACTTTTACCGGAATTGATGGGAAATTTAACAACTCACAAATCGCCATTTTCATTAAAATCGTATCCATTAGCGCAATACGCTCCGATTCCCAGTTCTTGGTACGTTCTGCAATCAATTCCTGATACTTAGCATCGTTTTGCAAAGTATAAACAAATAAATCCTGAACAAATTTGCTATCTTCAATCCAGTCGGCACTAATTTCAGTTAATTTATTTTTAAAAGGATCATCGAAAGTAAAGTTCTTCAGTGTTTTAGCAACCATACCCTTCATCACTTCGTGATCTACCTGCCAGTTAATAAATTTCTCTTCAAAAACCTGAATAATCCCCTGATTTTTAAGGATGATTTTTCTGAAAATATATTTGATGATATCTTTTGATGATTCTAAACTTTCGTTTGGATCTGCAAGGTATTCAGCATATTCTTTTGATGCTTTTAAAGAGTTAAATACGGTTTTACGAATTTCCGGATCGAAACCCCAATCAACCTTGTACTTTTTTACTGCTGAAACATACTCAGGGTTTTGCTGCATTAAAACGCTAAACTTATTGTGTAGCAGTTTCATATTTGGATTTAAATCCTCAGCCGTTTTTAGGTGTTTGTTAGCACGTTCTGCAGCATCATTAGCTGTGAACTCGGTAACTTCAACCATTAGTGATAGCATCCAGATGTACATTTCGTACACGCTATCGATGCTTTGCATTAAAGTTTTAAGATCACCTTTAATGTCTTTTTTGTCTGCCATGTGCCATGCAAAAATGTTTTGCAAAGCTTTAATTCTTAAGTGCCTTCTGTTTAACATGAATGTAAGAACGAGTGCGGTTTATAAAACCTGTTTTAATAATTATTTAATATGATGATTTAATTTTTTTAACATCTGCAATACGCTTTTCGGCTATACGATTTGCGGCAATATTTGTTGAGATATTTTCTGCTTTACTCAGTTTGATTACACTGCGTGTGGCATCATAAATATTTTCAGTAAGCTGAACAGTGCGTTTCTTTCCAAAGCCAGTCCACTCTGAATAACAAGAAATCAATCCGCCAGCATTAATTAAATAATCCGGTGCAAAAAGAATTCCTTTTTTCAGTAGTAACTCACTATCTAAAACTTCATCTTTTAACTGATTGTTTGCGGAGCCTGCGATGATTGCAAACTTCATTCTTTCGATAGTTTTGTTATTCACCGTGGCACCCATTGCGCATGGCGCATAAACATCTGCGTCGCAACCAAAAATTTTGTCAGCCTCGATAGGTTTAGCTTTGTATTTACGGGCTACGTAAGTCAATTGTTCCTGATTAATATCGCTAATTAAAACCTCAGCATTTTCCTTTCTCAGTAAAGCAACCAAATGTTCCCCAACATTTCCAATACCCTGTACAACAATGGTTCTGCCAGCCAGCATATCGGTACCGAAAACCTCTTTTACGCTTGCCTTAATACCTAAATAAACGCCTTGAGCAGTAAAGGGAGCAGGATTGCCAGCACCTCCAATTGATTCTGGTACACCAGTTACGTAATTGGTTTCCATACGAATGTATTCCATATCACGCGTATTGGTTCCCATTTCCTCTGCGGTAATGAATTCACCATTCAGGTTTTTAATAAACCTGCCATAGCTACGCATTAAAGTTTCTGTTTTATCTTTACGAGAATCGCCAATGATTACACCTTTGCCGCCACCTAAATTCAAGCCTGTAATGGCAGATTTGTAAGTCATTCCGCGAGATAGACGAAGTGCATCTTCTAAGGCTTCGCCTTCTGTTGCATAACTCCACATCCTTGTTCCGCCTAAAGCAGGACCTAAAGTTGTATCGTGAATGGCAATAATAGCTTTTAAACCTGTATCGGGATCATTACAGAAAACCAATTTTTTATGCCCGTAAGCACTCAATTGCTCTAAAATGGATGAATCTGACGAAGAATTTGCTGGCATAATGAACGTTCGGCTAACCTGCTGCAAAATTAAAATAAAAAACCATTATTACACCTATTTAACGAAACTATAACAAAATTATATCTGCTTTGGCTAAATTTGTCAGGAATGAAACATCTAAGCAGATTAAACAAGTACTTTTTAAAATATAAATGGTGGATTATTCCGGGCAGTATTTTCGTAGTGATCTCGAATATTTTCGGTGTAGTGCCAGCGCAGGTTATCGGCTATGCTGTTGATTTAATTACAGAAAATGTGCAGGTATACAACCTGTTTGATGGATTTAATCGCCAAGAAATTATCTACACTATTTTCAGCAGCAATCTGTTATATTTTGGCCTGCTCGTCATCGCATTATACGTTTTACGTGGATTGTTTCTTTTTTTCATGCGTCAAACCATTATTCTCATGTCCAGGCATATTGAGTTTGATATGAAAAATGACATCTATCAGCACTATCAAAAATTAAGTTTAGGTTTTTACCGCCGGAACAACACTGGCGACTTAATGAATCGGGCTACCGAAGATGTGAATCGTGTTAGAATGTATGTGGGCCCGGCAATTATGTACACCATCAACACGTTTGTGCTTTCAATACTTATCATTTGGTCGATGTTTGATGTGAATTCCAAACTGGCAATTTATTGCCTGCTTCCACTACCTTTTTTGGTCGTCATCATCTACTATGTAAATACCTTGATATTTAAGAAAAGTGGAAAAATACAAGAGCGATTATCAGATTTATCGAGTTTTGTACAAGAACGTTTTTCAGGCATTCGAATCATAAAATCTTACGTACGCGAGGATTACACCCGTAATATGTTCGAAATTCAAAGTAATGATTATAAAAAAGATTCGATGAGCCTGGTGAAGGTTTCAGCGCTTTTTTATCCTACCATGCTGTTATTAATAGGCTTAAGTACCATCCTAACTATTTACATTGGTGGTATTCAGGTCATGAATGGTAGCATTACTGCCGGAAATATTGCAGAGTTTATTATTTACATTAATCAGTTAACCTTCCCGGTAACCATGTTAGGTTGGGTAACTTCGTTAATTCAACGAGCGGCTGCATCTCAAAAGCGGATTAACGAATTTTTGGATATTCCTTCTGATATCCAATCTACAAGTACAGCAGAAAGTGAAATCAATGGCAATATCAGGTTTGAAAATGTAAGTTTCACCTATCCTGATACCGGAATTGAAGCATTGAAAAATGTGAGCTTTCAAATTAACAGCGGAGAATTTGTTGCTATAATTGGAAAAACAGGTTCCGGAAAATCAACATTGGCAAATCTGTTGATGCGAATGTATGATGTTGAAAACGGCAAGATTAGCATTGACGGAGAAAATATAAAATCGCTAAACCTTAAAAATTACCGTAGTCAGATTGGTTTTGTACCACAGGAAGTTTTCCTTTTTTCAGATACCATTAAAAATAATATTGCTTTTGGTTTAGATCAGGTAACGGATGAAGAAGTTCACGATGCAGCAAAAAATGCATCGGTTTATAACAACATCATCGGGTTTGAAGAGAAGTTCCAGACGATGCTTGGTGAACGCGGAATTACATTATCCGGTGGACAAAAACAACGGGTTTCCATTGCAAGAGCATTAATCAAATCGCCGAAAATCTTAATATTTGATGACTGTTTATCAGCTGTTGACACCAAAACTGAAGAAGAGATTCTTCAAAACTTAGGCAAAATTATGTTGGGCAAAACCAGCATATTAATTGCCCACCGTATTTCTACTATAAAAAATGCCGATAAAATACTCGTTCTTGACGACGGAAAATCATCGAGCAAGGCACACATAATGAATTACTTAGCCTGAATGGCAGTTATACCGAACTTTATAATCACCAACTTCTGGAAGAAGAAACGAGAACAATTTAAATTGTATTAAAATTGTATTTTGAACTTTAAATATTTGCTTTATATTTACCGAAACCAAAAACCAACATCAATACCAACCATGGGAGAATTCGACAACAAGGAAAGAGAAGAAGTTTTTTCAAAGAAAGTAAGAGCAGGTAAGAGAACTTATTTCTTCGACGTGAAGGCTACTCGCTCAGGTGATTATTATTTAACAGTTACCGAGAGCAAGAAAAGATTAGAAGACGGTGTATTCGTTAAACACAAAATCTTTTTATACAAAGAAGATTTTGAGAAATTTGCAGAAGGTTTAAACGAAACTGTTGATTACATTAAAACTCACCAGGATGTTGTTGAAAAACGCTATGAATACTCTGAAAATGGAGAACACAGCACTAAAGCAACCGATGATTTTTCATTTTAAGTTAATATAATTTCAATAAAAAGGCCTTTGTTATTTCAACAAAGGCCTTTTTATTTGCATTGGATATATTGAAAATTTACTTAGGCTACGGCCATGCCGGCGCCAACTAAAAATATCATTAAAAAATAGAATGCGATAATGGCTATCGTAACAATACCCCAAAATTTAAAAAGCGATTTTAAATTTGATATTGCCTGATTTAAGTTTTCCTGGTCGCCAAATAATACCCCTTGTTTTCCTTTGTTTGCCACTCTGTTTAATAGTATACTTGGATAAAATAACAGCAAGCCCATTACAAAATAAATTACTGTGATAATTGTAGCTCCGCTAGCGCCCAGTTGCCCCATTTGTGCTGCTATAGCTGGGTTACTATTCACCAATGCAGGGATACTGAATGCAGCAAGAATAATAAAAACAGAAATAACGAAACCTACAACCGAAAGAAACTTGGCCCATTTGGTAATATCGTAAAGATAACTGCGCATGTCTTCGGTAACCACCAATTTTACTTCTTCAGCTTTCTGCTGCTCAAATTCTTCCATCATATGTTTTAATTTTCTATAAACTTAGATAAAATATCCATGTACCACAAATTGCCATCTTAAAATAAAGGTTTAAAAGCTTATCTTTGCCGCCTGAAAAAGGTGAAAGGTGAAAGGTGAAAGGTGAAAGGTGAAAGGTGAAATCGTAAATAATAAAATCAATATAATATAAATGGCATTACAATGTGGTATTGTAGGTTTACCAAATGTTGGAAAATCGACTCTTTTTAACTGTTTATCAAACGCGAAAGCGCAGGCGGCAAACTTTCCGTTTTGTACAATTGAGCCAAATGTTGGCGTAATCACTGTGCCTGATGAGCGTTTAACAAAGCTTGCTGAACTGGTTAAACCAAACAAGGTACAACCAAATACAATTGAAATTGTCGATATCGCAGGTTTAGTAAAAGGGGCTTCAAAAGGTGAAGGTTTAGGCAACCAGTTTCTTGGCAACATCCGTGCTACAAACGCAATTATACACGTTTTACGTTGCTTTGATGATGGAAACGTGATTCACGTAGATGGTTCAGTTGACCCCATTCGCGACAGAGAGATTATTGATACAGAATTGCAGCTTAAAGATTTGGATACTGTTGAAAAACGTATTCAGAAAGTGGAGAAAATGGCTAAAACCGGCGGCGATAAAGATGCAAAACGTACCTATGAAATTTTAACCGTTGTTAAATCGCATTTAGAAAGCGGAAAATCGATCCGTACAGCACCATTGGCCCAGGAAGATTTTGATTTTATCGAAGACTTAGGTCTGTTGACACAAAAACCGGTGATGTATGTTTGCAATGTTGATGAGGCCTCGGTGGTTACAGGAAACAAATATGTAGATCTGGTGAAAGCAAATGTTGCTGATGAAAATGCAGAAGTTTTAGTCATTTCTGCAAAAATTGAGTCAGAAATTGCTGAACTAGAAAGCTATGAAGAGCGCCAGGAATTTTTAGCAGATTTAGGCCTGGATGAATCAGGTGTAAACAAATTAATTCGTGCAGCTTACAAATTATTAAATCTTTATACTTACTTCACCGCAGGTGTGCAAGAAGTTAGGGCCTGGACAATTACCAAAGGTTTTACAGCGCCACAAGCAGCTGGTGTAATCCATACAGATTTTGAAAAAGGATTTATCCGTGCTGAAGTAATAAAATATAATGATTTCGTAACCTTAGGATCAGAAAATGCCTGTAAAGATGCTGGTAAACTAGGTGTAGAAGGTAAAACCTATGTGGTAGAAGATGGTGACATCATGCACTTTAGGTTTAACGTTTAACCCATCCGATTAAGCGACGTTGATAAGTATAAGGCCATTCTTCCGAGTGGCCTTTTTATTTATTTAACCACGGAAACACAAAAGCCACGGAACAATATTGATCGACAATCATCCAGGCCAATTTGCAACTGTAAATAGCAGCATTAACATAGTTAATTAAACCTGATTGCAGTGGCATCCCCAGATTTTTCATCTGGGATATAACGGAAAGCAGGAGCAAAATCAAAAAAAAGCCGTGTAATTGCTTTCCTAAAAATAAATCTGCTGTTATTTAATTTGAATTAAATTGATCTATAATTCCAATCCAAAACCTGCCAATTGCGCTTTGGTATCTTCATACGTGGTGTGGTGAATTCCTTTTAAACCCAATCCTTCAGCAACCTGAACAAAAAGCATTCGGTCATCAATGTATAAACTCGTCTCCACGTCGCTTTGAGAAATATCAATCGCTACTTTAAAAATATCTGCATCCGGTTTGCGGAAATGAACAAAACTTGATGAAACAAAAAAATCAACAAATTCATTCAGTTTGAAAGTATTAATTCGATATTGATTTAATTCTCTCCCCTCGTTGCTGATTACTGCCACTTTCAGGTTATATTTTTTCTTTAAATCACAGATCAAATCAATCATCTCCGGATATGGAAGCGACTTTTTGAACATAAATTCTTTGAAATCATCATAAGTAAACGAACGCTCTTCAAAGAAAACGATACGTTCCAAATATTCATCAAGCGTTAGCTTGCCTACCTCATAAGTATCGAAGGTTAAATGATGGCGTTCTTCCAAATCAACAGAATCGAGATTAAAAAGTACTGCAGCTTCGCCCCTCGCCTGCCTATCCCATCCGTTGGTTAATAAAACCCCTCCAATATCGGTAAACAATGTTGTTATAGTTTTCTGCATCTTATAAATTATTAAAGTAAAATACCGCTTAAAAAAGTATCGCGAATGAGAAATAGATAATTAAACCCGTTACATCTACCAGGGTGGCAACAAAAGGTGTGGAAGACACCGCCGGATCGGCACCAACCTTTTTAAGCAATAAGGGCAACATCGAGCCCATCAAAGTTCCCCAAAGCACTACACCTATTAGCGAGCAGCCTACAACTAAGCCAATTCGGACGTAATGATCGGTAAAGCCTGGCCAAAACAATTGCCAGGTTCCAATTACCGCAAAGCTGAGTAAACACAAAGTACAGCCCAATAAAATTCCTGAAAAAATCTCTCTTCGCATCACGTTCCACCAATCTCTAACGGTTACTTCGCCTAGCGCCATGGCCTGAATAATAAGTGTTGCGGCCTGAGAACCACTATTGCCACCGCTCGAAATAATTAAAGGAATAAAAGTGGCTAAGATTACCACTTGTGCAATTTGATTTTCGAAATTAGACATTGCCGCTATTGTTAGCAGCTCACCAAAAAACAAAACGATTAGCCAAACCACACGTTTTTTATATAGTTCAAAAACAGGCACATCTAAATAAGGTTCATCTAGAGCCTGCGAACCACCAATTTTATGAATATCTTCAGTATATTCTTCGTTGGCAATCCACAGAATATCATCAACAGTTACAATACCAAGAAGAATGTTGTTTTCATCAACTACCGGCAAAGCCACCCGATTGTTCATCCTGAAAATACTAATTGCATCTTCCTGTGGATCATTGGCCCTCAAAGCAATAAAGCGCTTATCTGTCAATTCGCCAATAACGGCTTCAGGATCTGCCAATAAAACTTCGCGAATCCGAATGTCATCTAAAAGCGCTCCGTCTTTATCTATAACGTAAACTACATCTATCGTTTCCGAATTTTTGCCATACCGCCTGATGTGCGCCAAAACTCTGGCAATAGTCCATTCTGGCTTCACAGCAATGTAATCTGGCGTCATTAACCGGCCGATACTGTATTCGTTGTAACCTAAAAGCGCCAGCGATTCTTTACGTTCTTCGGGTGGCAAAAGCGTAATCATTTTTTTTACCACGTCGCCCTTCAACTCACTGAAAAGTGCTGTACGATCATCAGGAGGCAAATCTTTTATGATTTGATTAAGTTTGTTGCCGGTAAGTTTTTTAATAATTCTTTCCTGGGTGGGAAAATCCAGAATCCGGAAAACGTTAACTGCCCGGTTGAGTGAAATCGTTTCGATGAATTTGGCTGCATATTGTGGAAGTTCGTCAATTAATTCCTCCACATCCGAGATATTCAGTTCATCAAGATAACGCTTTAATGCTTTATCATTCTCTTTTTCAAGCAGTTCCTGAACCTCTTCTACAACCAATTCTTCCATAAACAATTATTTATTTTTTACATGCCAAAAGCCTCTATTAACGGTTCGCAAAGGTGCGTTTTTATTTTTAAAAAAGCCAATTTCGAAGTTAAGAGCGCATTAATTTTTAGTAAAGCAAGGTTACTTTAGCTTCGGCTTCTTCAGTCCTTATTTCCGCTTTATCTTTTTCGCTGAAGGGCTCAAAAGGATATCGCTTCAATAAGGTTTATTTCACTTCTTCAAATTGTCTTTTGAATGCTCCGGTTAGCGAAATTTCATTTTTTCGCTAATAAAATTTTTATCAGTGCTCATCGTAAACCTGAATTAAAGCCAGCGTTGTGATTTCAACAGAAATCAATACTTAGGCACTCTATTCTCCTCATTATCACCGCCCGATCTTCAAAAACCAACAGCAAACCAAACCTCTTGTTTGAGCTTGACAAAAACAAAGTTGATTTTACGCTTCATATTACAAGAAACTAACATTTTGATTTTCTATATTTGCACCCTCGCTCCCGTAGTTCAATGGATAGAATTATGGTTTCCGGTACCATCGATATGAGTTCGAATCTCGTCGGGAGCACAAAGAGGCAACATTTCGATGTTGCCTCTTTTTTTCCTATCAATTTTTATTTCTCCACCCACTATTTAAGGTAATTTTCGGTAAGGAATTTTCACACTCATTAATTTAGAACCTTAAAAAAAAATGCCCGAAATAAATTTCAGGCATTTCTTTGTCATCGATGACTCGTTGGGTGTTATGCAAACACATGCTTGCATAACAATATCACGTTAGCAATTAATTCTTTTTAGCTTTTAACGTTAGTCCAATTTCCACATCTTTCGAAATCATCCAGTTTTCCGGACTTCCCTCTGCTTTATAATTAATTCCCCATGCACTTCTATCAATGATAAACTTCGCGGTAGCAGTAACATCTGATCCGGCAATTGCCACTTTTGAGGGAAATGTAATATTTAATGTACTGTCTTTAAGCGTCAAGTTTCCACTGATTAAATAATTGGGATCCGTTAGTAAACTAGATGGTTGAGCACCTGTAAATGGCTCTACCTTAGTTATCACAAACTTCGCCGTAGGAAATTTAGCTACATCAAAAAAATCCGGACTTTTTAAATGACCTGCCAAATCAGTAGATTTTTTATCTTTTTCGGTAACAGAAGCCGGATCTACATAAAGCGAAGCTAAATTGATAGTAAACTCACCACCGCTTAATGAATCTTTATTTACTGAAACAGTTCCTGAAGTCACGCTAATTTTTCCCCATCGTGGTGCTAAACCTCCTTTATGAGTGGCTTTCCAATCCACTTTAGTACCTACGGTATCAAGCGTTAAAGTCTCACCTTTTTGTTCCGCAGCGGTTTGTTCGCTGGTGGTTTTTGCATTATCATTAGAAGATCCTCCGCAAGATGCCAGTAGGAAAAGCGCAGGAAGCGCAAAAATTAATTTTCTCATTTGATATCAGTTTTAGTTAATAAATTATCCTTATTGATTTTCAAAAATAGTGCCTGTATTTTCGGCAGACATTGATGTATGGTAATAAAAAACCTTGGCCAACCGTGCCACCATAATCATATCATCTATCTAGTTTTATATTAATATCGGTTTAGACTAAGATGTCAATAGAATTAGTTCCCAGAAAAATGCCGTATGGTAGCCTCTCGGCAAACAATATTATGGCATCATACGTTTGTTAGTCAACTTTAATGAATATTAAAATCTTCAATTAATTACCAACAAGCTAAATCTAACAAATTGATTCACGAAATCCTTTTCTACCTGAGTATTGCCATTATTCTTTCTACCCTTGTTCCATTTATAAGACACGATTTTTGGATTTTCAGGGTTTTTGAGTATCCAAGATTACAAAAACTGGTGTTAAATATTTTCGTGATTTTAGCAATTTTAATATTTGCCTTTCCGCATCAAACTGCCGACTACATTGTTCTATTTGCAATGTTTATAAACGTTTCCTATCTGGTTTATTTGATTTTCCCCTTTACCATTTTTGGCAACAAACAAATTATTGGTAGTTTAGAAAAACCCGGAAAAAACAATTTAAAAGTGTTCATTGCCAATGTTTATCAAGAAAACAGAAAAGCTTCTGAATATCATAAAGAAATTAACGCATGCGATCCGGATGTAATATTGATGGTCGAAACCGATACATGGTGGCAAACACAAATGGATACGCTATCAGAACGCTATCCTTTTCAGTTGAAAATTCCACTGGCTAACACCTACGGAATGTTATTATATTCGAGGTTTGAGCTTCAAAACGGCGAAATTAAATATTTGGTAAAATCAGATATTCCTTCAATAGAAACCTTGGTTAAACTTCCATCAGGGCAGTTGGTGAAGTTATACTGTTTACACCCCGAGCCTCCTGTTCCTCAGGAAAATCCCAGATCGACAGAGCGTGATATGGAGATTTTATTGGTAGCAAAAAAAGCGAAACAATCAGAACACCCGGTTATCGTAATGGGCGATTTGAATGATGTGGCGTGGAGTTATACCACAGAACTTTTTGGAAAAGTGAGTGGTTTGCTCGATCCACGCCGGGGAAGAGGATTTTTCAATAGCTTCAACGCGAAATATTTTTTCCTTCGATTTCCGCTCGATCATATTTTCTGCAGCCCTAACTTTACCTTAAGTAGTATTAATCGTTTACCAAACTGTGGTTCTGATCATTTCCCGATGTGTGTAGACTTGCAATATAATCCAAAGGCTGAGGTAAAAAATGAAACCCCTGAAGCAACAACTGAAGAACTGGAATTAGCAAATGAAAAAATTAATGCAGAATTATAGTATGTTTAAAAATGGATAATCAAACAGTAGATACTATTAAAACTGCCTATCAGGCATTTAATCAAAGAAACATTGACAATGCACTGGCAACCATGCAAAAGGATGTGCAATGGTCAAAAGCATGGGAAGGTGGTTATATTATTGGTCATGATGAAATTAGAGCGTACTGGACAAGGCAGTGGGCGGAAATTAATCCAACCGTGCAACCGACTTCCTTTTTCGAAAGGCCAAACGGGAGCTTAGAAGTTATGGTACATCAAAACGTAAAGAGCTTAGATGGCAATATGATTTTTGATGGAGTTGTAATGCATATTTACACTTTTATAGATGGGCTCATTAAAAAAATGGATATCGAACTGGTTGAGAAGTCCTAATAGCCTTATGTGTATTGCTGAACCATTTATAAGAAAACCCGATAAGTTGTAAAACATAAGTTCTTTCAAAAAGATCCGTTATAGGTATAATCATTATTTGTAGTTTTGAAGAAAACACAAATCAACCTAAAACCAATTTTAAACATGAACATTACTAAAAACCTTTTCTTTACGGCATTGATTGGCGCTTTTACGTTAACAATGTATTCCTGCAAATCAAAGAAACTTGTTGCTAAACCAGAACCTGCACCAGTTTCGAAACCAACACCGCCAGTTGAAGAAAAGAAACCAACGCCTCCACCTCCACCAAAAGAAGAAGAAGCACCTGCTGAAAAACCTAATTTCAACTTAGATAATATCCAATTTGAATTTAATTCATTTGTTCTTAAAACATCTTCTTTTGCTATTTTAGATAAAGCGGTAGCCGAAATGAAAAAAGCACCTGAAGCTAAGTTTGAACTCCATGGGCATTCTTCAGCTGAAGGAACACCAGAGCACAATATGTCGCTGTCTGTTGACAGAGCGAATGCAGTAAAGTCATATTTTGTTAATGCAGGTTTAAGCGGTGATAAATTTAAAATTATTGGTCATGGAGAAAAAGATCCAATCACATCAAACGCCAGCGAAGAAGGAAGAGCTGTAAACAGAAGAACTGAAATTAAAGTACAAAATTGAGTTTAAGTCTCTGAACGAAACGCCAGATAACACCAACAAGGTTATCTGGCGTTTTTTTTTTTGCATCATTTCACCGTAAACTGAAGTATAAAGAAAATGAACAAGACACTTCAACGGTCTCAACATCACTCAAAAACCATCTTGACGTGCTTTAAACGAGTTTGTTTGTTCTATTTTTTTTTTAAATTATTAAACGGGAAAACAAATCTCTAAATTCAAATGTAGACTCATCATATATTCATCTAAATTCTGAGCTTTGCACTCCATATTAATAAGAAATAATGTAAAAATTCTTGGCCAAGGCAGTCAGGTTATTTTATTTGCACATGGATTTGGGTGTGCACAAAGTTCCTGGAAATATATTACTGATGCTTTTTTAGCAGATTACCGGGTAATTCTTTTTGATTATGTGGGCTCCGGGCAATCAGATCGCAACCAATACGATTACCATAAATATTCTACTTTAGAAGGTTATGCCTGCGATGTTATCGATATTATCGAAACCTTAGGATTAAAAGATATTATTTTCGTTGGCCATTCGGTAAGCAGTATGATTGGAATGATCGCTGCTTTGCAAATACCGAAATCTTTCAAAAAACTTATCTTTATCGGACCATCGCCTAAATATTTAAACGATCGAGATTATATTGGCGGTTTTGAGGCTTCAGATATTGAATCTATTTTCAATCAAATTGCCGAGGATTATGTTGGTTGGACAAAAACCATCTCACCGGCCGTAATAGATAAAGCCGAAAAACCCGAACTTTCTGATTTTTTACAGGAATGCTTTGAAGAAACCGAACCCAGTATTGCCCTGGCTTTTGCTATGGCAACATTTAAGGCTGATTACAGAGATCAATTAAAAAATCTCGAGGTGCCCAGCCTAACACTACAAAGCAGCAAGGACATCATGGCACCTCAGTCTGCAGGAGACTATATACATCAAAATACGAGAGAGAATTTTCTCGTGGTAATGAAAGCGACGGGACATTATCCGCACATTAGTGAGCCCGAAGAAACCATCAGAGAAATTAAGGAGTTTATTGAAGATCGAAAAGTTGATGATCGATCTATGGATCTCACACTTAATAACTCTTACAATTTCTGAGGTCTTCGATAAACAGTTTCGCTTCTATTTTTGCTGCCCTGCAGGTTTCGTAAACATGCTCCAAATTAGTTTTTAACTCGCTATAAGTCAAATCATCCTGTTCTATTGCACATAATGTACTTTCTAGTTTCGACTTCAAGCCCATAATGTAAATTGTTGATAATGTGCGATGTGCCACAACACTGAGTTGTTCGGCGTTTTTTGAGTGAAAGCTATTCTCCAACTCCAATAAATCACTTTCAATTGTTTCTACAAACTTATTGGTGATCTCCATTTCATAATCCACATCACCCAAACTTATTTCTTTTAAATAACTTAAGTCGATCACTTCAAAGTCGCGGCTGTGCGCTGATGTTAGTTTTTCTTTGGGCAAGAATTGTGTAAGCATACCTACTAATTCAATTTTACTGATAGGTTTGCTAAAGCAGGCATTCATCCCGCTGGCAAAACATTTATCTTTTGCCTCATCAATACTGTAAGCCGTAATGGCTACAACAGGCGTAGTTATTTTCATCTCTTCCTTAACTACTTTTGTTAACTGATAGCCGTCAATTCCGGGTAGAGAAATATCGAAAAGCAGTAATTTGAAAGTGACAGACTGCAAAATTTTAATGGCTTCTTCCCCACTATCAACTATAATATGTGTGATATCATATTCCTCCAGATAAGCAGACAATAGTTTTTGGTCAATCAGGTTATCTTCTGCAATTAATACGTCAATGTGTTGCATCATAAATGTTAAAATTATTACTACTCTGGTTTACAGAATTTGCATCCTTTTATTTAGAGATGCTTTGTACGCATCAGAAACGGGCACAAAATTTTGGTTAATAATTAATGTACCACCTTCTATGGTGTCTATCTTCCCTATATTTACGATAAAAGAGCGGTGAACTCTTGAAAACATATCCATCGGCAGCTTATCTTCAACTGATTTTAGGGAAGAGTGTATGGAATAATTTTTATCATCCACGTAGATTTTAACGTAATCTCCTCGTGCTTCCAAATAATTGATATCACAGAGTTTTAAACGCCTGATGATACTGGAATCTCTAATAAAAATAAATTCATCTTTTTTTGAGGCCACGAATAGATTATGATTTTTAAATATCTCTTTTGCCTTGATTACAGCTTTTAGAAAACGATCAGGTGTTACTGGCTTGGCAATAAAGTCGACAACATTCAGGTCAAATGCATCAGATGCATAGTCGCGTTTGGTGCTGATAAAAATGATAAGTGGTTTTCTCTCACCTAATCCCCTTACCAGTTCAATACCCGAAATACCTGGCATTTCCACATCCAGAAATAATAAGTCAATCTTATTTGTAGCTAGTATCTTATAGGCCTCTGTTGCGTTCTCACATTCGCCAACCAGCCTTAAAGAGTCCTCAATTTTCAATAGATTTTTGAGTGTACTTAAGGCAATCGGATTGTCATCAACAATAAGGCAATTCATTTTTTTTGGATTAGCGTTAGTAATAAAACTACCAATATCCTATCGCAATCGCCGAATTATCATTAGGAATGAATAAAATGAATAATTCTCTCCTCCGCAAAATCCAATAGAAATTTAAACCCGTATATATGCCCTTTCATCTGGTAAAAATGCCTTTCTAGCGAACACTTATATAGTAGTCAAGCATTTAGAAATACTTTTGTCACCAGAAAATCATTCATAAAATATATAAAAATCTCATGAACACCATTAAAACAATTTTACTCTCTCTTTTAGGTTTAACTTTTTCTATTTCTGTTAGCGCTCAATCATTCAAAGAACCTGTAGCTTTTAAACTTAAGAACGGAATGAACATCATTATTTCTGAAAATAATCGTTCGCCTAAAGCATATGCAAGTTTTACCTTAGACAATAAATCTTTCGAAAATAAAAAAGACGGTATTGTTGAAATGTTAAACGCCGTTCTTAACGAGGGCCTTGGAAAGAATGCCGATTTTTTATTCAACGACAATAGTGGCAAACTTGCAACCTCAACTGCTGAATTTGATGAGAAACTAACTGATATGGCTTCCAAATTACAACATATCGAAATCGACCAGCAAACATTTAACACAGCAAAAGCAAAACTTTTAACAAGCATAAAATTACAGGATTACGATTACGATCAAACTGTGAACGAAACTTCAATTGGTAATTTAACTTTCGCTGATGTTAAAAGCTTTTACAATGAAATTTCTCCAGAGAAAACATATTTAACTATTGCGGGTAATGTTGAATTAAATGCAGCAAAGGCATCTGCAAAAAAAGCCTTTGGAAACTGGCACAATCAAAATATCAGAAAAAATATTGCTCCTTTAGCAAGATAGTTCCGGATTATCTAACGTTAGGCCCTCTAATTAAATTAGAGGGCTTTTTTGTTTAAAAATGTTACAGGCATTATCATTACTTATATTTAGTTATGATAATCATTCAATATATTAGCTTCATCAATTATTCCACCCGATGAAGAAATTATACAGTTGCCTATTACTTACCTTTATTGCCTTTTCTGCTCAATCGCAAACCATTATCAACCGCAGTGGAAATATTAATGAAATGGTCAGATCGGTTAATCAGGATTCTTTAAAATCATACATCACCAAAATGGTTGCTTTTGGTACCCGAAATACTTTAAGTGATATTAAAAGTAAAACCAAAGGCATTGGTGCAGCGAGGAACTGGGTGGTAGCCAAGTTCAATCAGTTTGCTAAACAGAGTGATGGCAGATTAACCGCCTTTTTAGATACCACAACCTTCCAACCAGATGGAAAAAGGATTGACAAACCAACCCTGCTTGGAAATGCAGTAGCGATTTTAAAAGGAACTGATGCCAGCGATAAACGTGTTTACGTAGTAAGCGGGCACCTCGATAGTCGCGTAACGGATGTAATGAATAGAACCAGTGATGCACCGGGTGCTAATGACGATGGAAGTGGCGTTGCGGGCGTAATCGAAGCTGCGAGAATAATGAGCAAATATAAATTTGCAGCTACGATCATTTTTGTTGCAGTAAGCGGCGAAGAACAATCTTTGCTGGGCTCTGGATTTATGGCTGCAAAGGCGAAAAAAGAAGGCTGGAACATTGACGCCATGTTGAATAATGACATGATTGGCAGTAACAATAGCAGCGAAACACAAATTATAGATAATACCAGGTTAAGGGTTTTTAGTGAGGGACTACCGAGCTACGAATTGGATAAAAATGCAAAATCAATCCGCCAGTTTGGTTTGGAAAATGACGGAAAAAGCCGTCAGCTGGCCCGCTATGTAAAGGAAATTGGGGAAAGATATGTTGATCAGCTCGAAGTTAAACTGATTTACCGAAATGATCGTTTTCTGCGTGGTGGCGATCATACACCTTTTGTTGAAAACGGTTTCCCTGCCGTTCGCATTACGGAAATGAATGAGAATTTTGAACATCAGCATCAGGATTTAAGAACAGAAAATGGTGTACGGTATGGCGATTTACAAGAATTTATGGATTTTGAATATCTACGCAAAAATACAGCTGTAAATATTGCAGTCTTAGCTAATCTGGCTACAGCGCCTTCTACACCTACAGATGTAAAGATAGATGTTAAAAATTTGAGCAATTCTTCATATTTGTATTGGAAAGCGCCGGCCAACGGCACTGTAAAAGGTTATTATGTTTTAATGCGTGAAACCAGCAGTGCAGTTTGGGAAAAGAAATTTTTCACTACAGCAACCGAACTGAGAATTCCTTACAGTAAAGACAATTATTTATTTGCGGTACAAAGCGTTGGCCAAGACGGCAATGAAAGTTTGCCTGTGGTTCCCGGCATTGGGCGTTAAGCAAACATTTAGATTTCATCATTGTTTAACATCAAACCTGCAAAAATGAAATTTAAACCCATTGCTCTTATCGTTAATATTGCCATCGCTTTGGGTATTGGCGCATTAGGTGGCTGGGCAACGGCCCAATCTGTTAAAACATGGTATCCAACACTTCATAAACCTTCATTCAACCCGCCAAATTGGTTATTTGCACCTGTTTGGACAACTCTTTACATCTTAATAGGCATCGCTGCTTATCTGGTTTGGATGAAGCGTGACAAGATTGAACACCTGCCTAGAACAATTGCCATTTATTTCATTCAGCTTATTTTAAACTTAGCCTGGTCTTTCATTTTCTTTTATCTGCATGAAATAGGATTTGCTTTATTTGAGATCATCATTTTATTAATGATCATTATTGCCAATGCGATTACGTTCTATAAAATTGAAAAATGGGCAGGCATCCTGTTTATTCCATATATTCTCTGGGTAAGTTTTGCATCATTTTTAACTTATAACATTTTCATATTGAACTAATTTTAAAAGAAAACACTATTTTAGAAGAGTGGTAGCTTTTAAGAGACTTTTGCTGATGCTTTTCGTTTTGTGCAGTACCCAATTGTATGCGCAAAAGGTGGGTTTGGTTTTTAGCGGAGGCGGCGCCAAAGGACTTTCACATATCGGTACGCTCAAAGCTCTTGAGGAAAATCACATCCCCATCGATTATATTACAGGCACATCAATGGGTGGAATTGTGGGCGCCATGTACGCTGCAGGCTATTCTCCTAAAGAAATTGAAGAGATTGCATTAAGTAAAGATTTTCAGAACTGGGTGAACGGACGTTACACCAGTGATTATACTTATTACTTTCAAAAAAACGCACCAAATGCGTCAATGCTTACCGCAAAAGTGGCCATTGACACCGGATTCCATTTTAGCTTTCGCTCTAACATTATCAATGATATCCCCTTAAATTTTGCCTTTCTCGAGTTATTTTCACAGGCTTCGGCAGTTTCAAAAGATAACTTCGACCATTTATTTGTACCATACAGATGTATGGTAGCCGATGTGTTGTCGCAAAAAAGTATCACCGTTGGCAAGGGAAACCTGGCCGAGGCCGTTCGGGCAACAATGACCGTTCCGATCATCTATCGACCTATTAAATTAGATGGTAAATATGTTTTTGATGGTGGCTTATACAACAATTTCCCTGCTGATGTAATGGAAAAAGAATTTAAGCCAGATTATGTAATTGGTGTAAATGTATCATCAAAAACCTATAATGAATACCCCAAAAATATTGATGACCGTTTAATGAACCGTTTTTTGGTATATATGTTTTTATCCAAGTCAGACTCAACAATGATTGGCAAAAATGGGGTTTACATCCAACCCGATCTGGGCGATTACAGCGTTACAAATTTTGCTCCGGTGGAAGATTTGATTAAAAAGGGTTATGATGCTACAATGGCCGATATGCCCCGGATAAAAGCATTGATCAAAAACAGAGTAGATCCAGCGGCGCTGGAAAAGAAAAGGGCGCAGTTCAATGCCAAAAAACCAGATTTAAACTTTAGCAACATCATTGTTTCAGGTGTAAACAGCCAGCAAAAGAAATATGTAGAAAGGCTTTTTAAAAGCGATAAAGCAACTTTTAACCTCCAGGACATCAAACGTGGATATTATAAACTGGTTGCCGACCAGACGTTTGAAACCATCTATCCTAAAATCTCCTATCAACCGCTTAATGATAGTTATACATTCGAAGTGGTGGCGCAGCCTAAAAAGAGTTTTAAACTCGATCTGGGCGGAAATATTTCAACCAGGCCCATTAGCAATGTTTTTTTGGGTGCTGAATATAATTATCTCAACAGAAAGGCTTATACCTTTGGAACCAGCTTTTACTCTGGTCGGTTTTATGAATCGGTGCAAGTGAATGGCCGCATAGATTATCCGACCAAATTACCGCTGTTCCTGGCTGCAGAACTCACTTACAACCACTGGAATTTCTATAATACCAGCAAAATTTTTATCGAAAACCCCCGCCCCATTTACATCGAACAATCTGATAGAAAAATAGATTTGGCAATGGGCGCACCTTTAAATTATAACACCAAAGTGGTGTTACACGCCAGTTTTATCAATAATAACGATCGCTATAGTCCGAATAACACATTTGCTGTGGGCGATTTGCTCGATCAAACTATTTTTAATGGTTTCAGGGGTTCACTTAACTTAGAAAAAAACTCGCTAAACAGAAAACAATACGCCACCAATGGTCAGAGTTTTTCGCTAAGTGTAAACTATACTACTGGCAGAGAAAACTATAATCCCGGCAATATCTTCCGCAATACTCCAGGCTTGGCTAAAGCACCCGGTGCAAGCAATTTAAGGCAATGGGGAACCATTAAGCTTAGCCAGGAAAATTACTTTTTTCATCTCAAAAAATACACGCTAGGCTATATTGTCGAAGGCGTAATTTCAAATCAACCTTTATTTAACAATTATTACGCTACCCTATTGGTTTCTCCGGCTTTTTATCCGTTGCAGGATAGCCGCTCGTTGTTTTTAGATAAATTCAGGGCCACTACCTATGCTGCCGGCGGAATTAAAAACATTTACAATTTTAAAAAAAATCTAGACTTTAGACTGGAAGGTTATTTATTTTTGCCTCATAAAGAGTTTGAATTAAATAATTTCCAGGATATAGACTACGCAAAAGCAATAAGTAAAATACGCTATGCTGCTACCGCAGGCCTGGTTTACCATACTCCGGTTGGCCCGGTAAGCTTAAGCTACAATTTATATAATGATGCAATAAAAAGAAATGGTGTATTATTGCACATCGGTTATCTCATATATAATAAACGTTCTATCGAATGAAACGAATATTTCTAATATTTTCGCTGTGCCTAATCAGCTACTTAGGTGTTGCTCAAAATGCTGCCATTAATAATTTTCTGGTTAAAGAAAACCTGCTTAAAAACAATAAGCTGGCTATCATTGCAGCCGATTCGCTAAATGTACCCAACGAAAATATCAATGGTACATACACGTTTAGCGTAAGCGGATTTACACAGATTTTAAAATTTAATGATGGAATAGCTGTGTTACCGCTACCAATTGATAAATCGACTTTTGTTTACATCAAACATCAAAATGATACTGGTACACACAGCAAATTGGTATATGTTTACAAAAAAGATACAGATCTAACGCCTTACGCCATTAACAGTTTATGGTTATTCATTATTCCAATTGCATTAGTAATTATTGCGTTTGCCTTTCGGAAACTAATCATTTTTGTAGTGGTGGCGTTCCTGGTATTTGTTTACTTTAACCATAGCAGTGGATTAAACATCGGTACATTTTTCGAGAGTATTTTTGATGGCTTAAGAAACCTGTTTTGATGTAGTAAAGCAGGCCCATCACTTTTAGGTTAAAACCGTCCGGCTTTCCGCTAAATCTTTTTTTGCTTTCCTTCGGTTGTGCTCAGGATCGCGGCAAAAAAAGGATATCGCTTCAATCCGGTTTAGTTTACTTCATTCATTGCAACTATTTAAATTTTTATAGTGCACCGTAAAACATATTTTAAAATATGCGCATTGCCGTTATCGATCTTGGAACCAATACCTTTCACCTGTTAATTGCTGAAATAAAGCAAAAAAACTTTGACGTTATTTATAAAACGAATGTTCCGGTTAAGCTTGGAGAAGGAAAAATAAATGAGAATGTAATTATTCCTGTGGCGTTCGAAAGAGGTTTGGCGTGTTTAAAGAATTTTGCTGACACCATGACTGAGTATCAGGTTGATCAGGTTAGGGCAACAGCAACCTCAGCTGTTCGCAGTGCTCAAAATGGTCAGGATTTCGTGGAAGCTGTAAGAGAAAAAACTGGTATTGCTATTGAAATCATCTCCGGTGATGATGAAGCGGAATTGATCTATCAGGGTGTAAAACTAAGTGGAGCGATTCAAAATTTATCCTTAATCATGGATATTGGTGGCGGCAGTGTAGAGTTTATTCTTTGCGACAACGAAAAACTCATCTGGAAAAAAAGTTATAATATCGGTGCCGCTCGCCTGGCCCAACAATTTTTCAATTCAGATCCAATCAGCGATGATGATAGAAATGCAATTTTATATCACATTCAGGGCGAATTGGCTGATCTTTTCGAGATATGCGAACGTTACCAACCACAAACGTTAATTGGCTCGGCTGGCGCATTCGAGACTTTCGCAGAATTAATCATCAATAAAAAAAATAAACAGATTGATATTAACAAAGCTGAGACCTATGTTTTCAATTTTGACGAATATATCGAAGTTGCAATCCGACTTTTAAATCTTAACCATCAAGAACGGGCAGCCATGCCCGGAATGATCCCTTTACGGGTAGACATGATTGTAATGGCTGCACTGATTACCAACTATGTTCTCGGCCGTACTAAAATAAATCAACTAACATTATCCACCTACGATTTAAAAATGGGATCGTTGGCTAACTTTTTGTAACCTTATCGCTCGTTTTTAAAGGTCGATAACCGATACCACCCAAAATTATTGTGTCACGATCCTGAGCCAATAAATCTCTTTGTTTTTCCATCGAAAAATTAATTGGTATCTCGCCTGTAAACCTCAAACTCTGAACAATAATAATGTTGTTTTTTGGATGAATACCCTGAGCGAATTTAATTTCATATCGCCCATCTTTATCAGTGAGGGCGTAATACTTGGTGTTTGGAATTATTAACTTGATGCCTTGCAAAGGTTTTTTATCAGCACCAACAATTCTGCCGCTTACTTTTTTGATCGTAATCGGCTTTAGTTCATCAGCGTTACCTTTCAATTCAGTTGAAATTTCAGTATTAACCGGGAAATTGGCAGCACTGGCGCTTAAAGTTTGGCCAAATATGCTTACACCTATAGCCAAAACGCCCAAATATTTCATCCAGTTTCTATTCGGTGGCACCACAGCTAAATGATAGTTGAGTTGCGCCAGTTGATTTTTACTAAGCCTTCCACAAACTTCTGATGAAGCATTAGCCAATGTCTTGATAATTTCGGCATTACTGTAACCTGTAAAATCGATTACGCACTTATTACAGGCTTCGCAAAAATTAAACCCATCTTTTTTTTCCATTTCGTCCCAGTTCTGGGCACAAGGTTTATCGATCGTAACTATGGCTTGCGTCTTTTTCATCTTTAAAGTATTTGCCTACATGATGAAAAAGATTTTATGATTCCATAATTCATCTGAAATTATATCAATTTTTGAAGCTCAGCATACAGCTTTTCCGTTGGTAAGCCCATTACATTGGTGTAAGATCCTTCAATTTTTTGCACCACCGCAATTCCCCACCAATCCTGTACTCCATAACTGCCGGCTTTATCAAACGGCTTGTAATGATCAATGTAGAAATCAATTTCCTCACTTGTAACATTTCTACAATAAACGGCAGTACGATCATAGAAAGAAAACATTTGCGTTCCTTTAACAAGTGTTACACCTGTAAAAACCTCATGTTTACTGCCAGATAGCTTTGAAAGCATTTCCTGTGCATGCCCCCGATCTCTTGGCTTGCCTAAAATTTCTCCATTCAAAGCCACAATCGTATCTGCGGTAATTACGATTTCACCATTTGCTTTAAATGCTTTGGCTTTTTGTTCTGATATATAAACTGCAATTTCGGCCGGGCTTAACTCTTCCGGATAGCTTTCATCAACCTCTTTGAGTTCCACTTTAAAATTTAATCCCATCAACGTTAAAAGTTCTTGACGACGGGGCGATTTTGAAGCAAGGATAATTGGTGTGTTGTACAGCATAACTAGGATTTTTTAACGGCGCTAAAATAACAAAAGCGGCCGATAAGCCGCTTTTGTTATTGATATTATTATCAAACTTAGTTGTTTCCGCCACGCTCCTGCATACGCTTCTGCATTTCAGCACGCTGCTCATCCTGCCAGGTTTTATACATCTTTTTCTGATCTTCAGTTAACACTGCGTTCACTTTAACATCGCTGTCTGTACGGAATTTTTGCATTTTCTCTCTCATCGCGTCTCTGTCTCCGCCTTGCGCTTCTTCACGCATTTTTTTCATCGCGTCTGCTTGTTCTGTAAAAACAGTAGTTAATTTGGTTTTTTGCTCTTCGCTCAGTTTCAGTTTTTCATCCAGTTGTTTCACCCTGTCTTCAGGCTTCATCATCATACCACCACGACCACCACCTTGCTGCGCACTTGCATAAGTTATTACTGAGAATAACAATGCACAAATCATCATTAATTTTTTCATGTTTTTTGTTTTGAAATTTAGACTTGTTGGAGTAAATCCAAGCGGGATAGTTTAACACAGAAGGTGTAACTTCCTTGTTGCAGAATAAAAGGAAATGGCTTTAAAATACTTTGGTATAAGCACGCTACCCGTATGAAACTGATCAATGCTGCTGATCATTTATTTACCAGAATCGGAAGCAGCGGGATTTTCATCATGCCACCTTCCCTGCACCTTCATTACTTTTTCTATGATATCACGAACGGCAGTTTTACCCCCAGTGTAAGGAGAAACAAATGTAGAAATGGCTTTAATTTCCTCTACGGCATCAGCCGGACAAGTTGGTAAGCCCACCAATTGCATTACTTTTAGATCAGGAATATCATCACCCATGTAAAGCACATCTTCGGCATTGATATTTTTATCAATCAGATATTGATTAAAAAATTGCCACCTTATCTCCTGTACCTAAAAAATACGTCAGTAATACCAAGATTAAAAAACCGTTTCCCCATTGCAATTCCATCACCACCAGAAATGATACATACGTGATATCCCCGCTTTACTGCCAGTTGCATGGCATAACCATCTTTGATATTAAATGTACGTAAAGATTGTCCACTATCAGTCACCTGAACAGAACCATCTGTAAGCACACCATCAACATCAAAAATAAAGGTGGTAATGCTTTTCAGCTTTTGAAGAAACATGTCGAATTGAATGTTAAAAGTTTAAAGCAAAAAGCCGGTTAACGACTTAAAACTCCATATTCAAGACTAATCCTGGTTATCTCTCCACTCGTAAACCCAGGCCGATTGAATTTGCTCCAGATGGCCTTCGCTGCTTTCTTCACGGGTGCCTTTAAAGTTTGGCAGTTCCAAAACCCATTCTAAAAGTTCAGTGAAACGGATTCGGTAGATTTTTGTTTCGCCAAACTCATCGCCAAATTTTTCATATAAAGACATTGCAATATCTTCATAATCGTTCCAGTAAAAAGGTAAGGCAAATTTATCGTTATTCATGTTTGTTAGTTTGAAAAGTTTTAAAGTTTAAATGTTTTATTGCATGGCCTAGTTAAAAAATCCTGTCCTATGTCTTCAGACTAAGATTTTAGGGCTAACTAGTGGCCCATAAAGCCAGATTGATCTGGAATAGTTACCTCGATATCTCCATCGATCACCACACACTGGCAACCCAGTCGGGAAGTTATCCTTGGACGAACCGCTCTATCAATAAAATCTTCTTCTTTATCTGAGATTTCTTCGATATTATCCATGCCTTTAGTTACGTAAACGTGGCAGGTACTGCAGCCGCAAACGCCTCCGCAGTTATGCTGAAGTTCAATGCCGTTATCCAGACAAACATCTAAAACAGATTCACCAGCAGCTATAGGTAATTCTACAGGGGCATGATCTGCTTCTTCAAAATTTATTTTTAGTTTAAAAATGCTCATAATTATTTTGCAAAAGTAAGAAGCAAAAGCCGTAATTATGCTATTTCAGCGTTAATTTTATGCTATCGCTTAATGTTTGATAAATGTGCTTCATTTCAGGCTTGCTTTCTAACATCCCTAAATGTTTACTCATAGTGGTTTCATCATTCCTTATTGCCGGCCCGGTTTGCACATTTTCGGGCAGGTTACTCATTACCTTATCAGCAGTTTCGGCAATAAGAGGTCTGATAATATCAAAATCCAAATCATTTTCCTGGAGAATTTCATTCGCCATGGCATATAAATGATTAGGAAAATTGCAAGCAAAAACTGCTGCCAAATGCAGTACCTTTCTTTTTTGTCCATCCAGTTCGTAAACCTTTTCGCTTAGTTTAGAAGCCAGTTGCCTTAGCATGCTGAGCTGAGTTTGATCTGTAGCCTCAATACAAAGTGGAATGTTCAGAAAAGAAACATCTTTGGCTTTAGAAAACGTTTGCAGCGGATAGAAAACGCCAGCTTGCTTAACATGCGAAGCAAGCACTTGAATATCAGTTGTGCCAGAAGTATGAACCACCAGCCCATTTACATGAGCTAATGACGCTGCTACCTGCTCAATAACATCATCTTTCACCGAAATGATATATAATTCAGCGTCTTGATTAATGTGCGAAAGGTCATCAACTGCCTCTGCAGACAACTGATTAGCAAGCGATCTGGCATTTTCAAGATTCGGACTATAAATCTGTAACACATCTTCACCATTAGCCTTTAATGCTTTAGCTAAATGCGTGGCTACATTTCCCGAACCTAGTAAAACAATCTTCATGATCTAAGCGATTTTCGCTTCTTTTCTTCTTCTAAAAATAGAAAGTAAGAAACCCACAACCATTATAATGGTACCTGCCCAATATAAATTAATGAATGGAAATTCAATCGCTTTAAAAACAACCCAATCTTTAGCTTGCTGTGGTTTTTCAAAAATTTGAAGTTCTACCTTTTTTTCGTCAGGCAGAACTTGCGCAAACCTAAATTTTAAGTCCAGCTCCTCTACTTTACGGGCAAAATCGAAAGTATTGTTTCCTTTTATTAAAAACATCGGCTCTGCCGTATAAATTTTACCAGCCGAGTTAATTTCCAATGGTAAACCTACTGCGTAATCGCCTTGCGCCAATACTAAATCTTTTACAATTGGTTTATTATTTAAGGCTTTTACAGTTACAACCCCACTTGAAGTATGAATCGTATCACCAACCGCTACTTTAACAATTCTTGGTGCTTTGTAATTCTCATCATCAGAGTGACCTTCATGATCATCGTGAGATTCCTTTTTTATTGCCGCACTCGTGATATGCGTATACACATCATAGGTTAAATAATGTTTGGTATCCGGCGAAGCGATTAATCCCATTTTCTCATTATCCTGCACGTGTGGGTGTAAATTGAAATCTTCCTTAACCTTCCCTTCTTTATCTAAAACCTTAAAGTTTAAAGTATAAATCGTGTTTGGCGCTTTAGTGGTATCACTTACATATGTTACACTGTATTTGCCCATTTGCTTAGGCTCATTCTTATATAACATGATATTCTCTCCGGGTTTTTCGGTTTTTTCGAAATCTTTAACCGGAATGAAATTATTGGCATTGATAGACAGCGGTTTATTGGTTGCTGCCGAAATTAATGCGCCCAAAATTAAAAAGGCGAAACCGATGTGTGCAATGGCTGAACCAGCCAGCTTTGCTTTGCCACCAAATGCCTGATACAATATTGCTGCATTTGAAAACACTGCAAACAAACAACTGAATGTAATCAAAATGTACATCGTGTTGGTATAAATGTCTGCAACATACACCAAAGCGGCTGTTAAAACGATAGAGAACAATACCACAGATATTAAACTGCTATAAAACTTGCGTGGATCTGTTCTTTTATATTTCAAATATTGAGAAAAACCAGAAATCAATGTTATCAGAACGGCAAATGGTGCCTGCCACTTGTTATAGTATTTTACAGCATCAATTGGTGGAGAAAAGTTTGTTCCAAATGCCTTATTAAACACCGGAACTGATGTAGAAAAAATCACCTGAATACAGGCAACCGTTACCACCAAGGCACCAATAAACATCCAGAATTCACGTGAATAGGTCTCTTCATCTTTTGTGGTAATTGGCAATTCCTTCCATCTCTTAATCACTAGATAAACTGCAAGGGCTGCAAACACCACATTATACAAAATCAAGTGCCCGAACATACCCATATCCGTAAATGAGTGAACTGAAGTGTCGCCCAAAATACCGCTTCGGGTTAAGAAAGAAGCATATAGTACCAATAAGAAACTTAAGAAAACAAGTGCAATGGCTGTAAAATAAGCATGGCCTGTGTTTTTGTAAGCGATCATTACGTGTACAGCGCCAATAAGCGTAAGCCATGGAATGAGTGATGCATTTTCTACCGGATCCCAGGCCCAGAAACCACCAAAGTTTAATGCTTCGTAGGCCCAGAATGAACCCATAATAATACCTGTACCTAAAACCATCACTGCAAAAAGCGTCCATGGCATGGCAGGTTTAATCCAATCTTTATACCTCTTTTGCCATAAAGCTGCAATTCCATAAGCAAACGGAACAACCATACTGGCGAAACCTAAAAACAGGGTTGGTGGATGAATAACCATCCAATAGTTTTGCAACAATGGATTTAATCCCCTTCCATCGGTTATGAAAGTTAAATATTTTGCAAAGTTTTCCGGATTGGCAAATACCACAGGAGCCATCGCTTTTAAATCAACAGCATCCCTTAATAAGATGAATGGAGAACTTCCGATACGTTCGCCGAAAATCTCAACGCCCAACATCATCGAGGTTAAAAAAACCTGCGAAAATGCCACTACCGTCATTACCGGGCGTTCCCAGGTCTTAGCCTTCCAGATTAACAGCGCACCTAAGAATGATTGCCAAAAAGCCCATAGCCAGAAACTTCCTTCTTGTCCTTCCCAAAAGGCAGAAACAATATAATAAATAGGAAGTGCCTTCGAAGAGTGAAAATAAACGTAATTATATTCGTTATAATGACCAAGAATAAGGTAAAACAAGGTGATACCGATACCAACAATACTGGCCCAATTCACCAGGAATCCAATTCTACCGAGATTTCTCCAAGATTTATCTTCTAAATTTTCTTTGCGACTGGCAAAAAAATATGCGATTGTTGAAAGTAACGATGCACTAAAAGCCAACACAATAAAAAACTGTCCGATTTTACCCGGTAACAGGTTTTCGCCTACAAATTGAATGTCCATTAAGATTAATTATATTTTTTATCGCCGTTCTGGTCTACTGTATCTACTTTTCCATCTTTATTTACTTCAACAAGATTATCGTTGTATTTAGATGGGCACTTCATTAAAATTTTCGACGCATAAAATTTGTCCTTGTCCATCTTTCCGATGAGCACAAGTTTTTCAGATTTTTCAAAATCCTGAGGTTTCGTGCCATTATAAATTACTTCACGAATTTCTCCTTTTTCATCTTTCATATGAAATGAAAAGTGATTGGCATCTTTTACCGCATCATAATACATGCCCATCGATTTTTCCCAGTAGCCCATTACGTGTTCTTCTTTACCAGAAGTTGAGGCTTCTTTAAAATTAGAATAAGTATCCGTATTCGCGTTTAAGCTAAATAAGATTCCCACAGAAATTGCAATGGTAATCAGACCGATGATTGCACTTTTTTTCATGTTGTATATTGTTGTAAAAGCTGGCAACAAAGATAGAAAAATAGGCATAGTGAACCTTCATTAACATTTATCTTGTCTTTATATTGACAATTAGCTGATTATTTCAAAATCTGAAGCCGAAGGTTTCGACTATAATTAATAATTTGTCTTAATAAGAAGGTAAATGGTCCAATTAACCACTTCGACAAAGGTTTGATTTTCGCATTGATCAG
>NZ_AJLG01000036.1 GCF_000258495.1 Pedobacter agri PB92 | reverse complement strand
CGGTATTGGAAAGATGGAATTTAGCCAGTGAAGTTTCGGCATTAGATGACTGCAGTTTAGCCCTGGCCAGCGCCAGTTCATTTTTAGATACGATATTTTTATCAGATAATAATTTCGTATTCTCAAGCTCTATTTCGGCCGACTTTTTCTCTGCCTGTGCTTTCAGCAGTTCTGATTGTGCGGCTTTAGGCATGATTTTAAACAACAACTGGCCTGCCTTTACCTGCTGACCTTCATCAACATAAATGCTTTGAAGATAACCTTTCTCCTGTGCCCTTACTTCAATGTTCCGTACAGATTTGATCTGTGAAACGTATTCTTTGGTAAAGGAGGTATCCATCATTAACGGAGCAGTTGCAGCATAGGTTGCCACTTCTTCCTTTTCTTCTTTTTCTTGAGTACACCCGCTTGCGAAGAGCAACGCAAATAGGCCAAAATACACGATAGTCGTTTTCATCGTTTTTTACTGGGATTTTTTATCTGATTGATTGATGTTTCAGAACTTAAAAGAAGAGCAGGTATTCAATCAAATATTTTTGATCGAAAGGTTGACTGTAACCTTTTAATTCTTATGCGAAATAACCATCGAATTATGAAGTTATAATGAAGTTGGCTTTTAGCCAGATCACAAGCCCTTCAATTTTCCCAATAAATAGAATTTTAGCCGGTAGAACACCGGCTGATCGTAGAACAGATGATAGTAAGAGACCTTGCTTCGCCCTTTGCAGTCTACGGAAACTGAATTACAGTAATGCTGCGCTCCAAACTTGGGTAGGAAAAGAGCAGCGGTAAAGTGGTGGGCAAGTTTTAGAAGTTTCAGCCTTACCCAACAGCTGAATATATGTTGTTAGATCGAAAATTAATCCATGTATACCGAACAAGCCGCACCAATCAATGCAGCAGTTTCACCTTTCGAAGAAATATACACAGGAGCGGTAATCGCCATTGTTTTTAAATAATACTTTAACTGAGGCAAAAACAAGGTTGATGCATTGGATATATTTCCGCCCAGCACCACACAATCGTATTGATGTTTTTTATAAAGTTGTGTCAAAAAAACGCCCATATTTATACTAAACTCATCAAATACCTGTAGCAAAGGTCCGCCCAGATCAACATTAAAAATCAGTTCTTTCACATTATTTACCCTTAAGCCCGAGTAATTATTATAGGTGGATACAAACCACCTGGATGAAAAGAAATCTTCACATATCCCGCCCATAAAAGGATGACACCAAAAGTCGGCATCCAAAGCCTGTCCGTTTTTTGCTACTGCCGAGCCAAAGCCAGTCCCCAATGTAAAACCAACAACTTCATCATATCCAGCAGCAGGCCCATGACTGACTTCCCCCTGCAAAAAACAGCCCGCATCGTTAATGAAACATATTTTGGAGATATGACCTGATAACTGATTCAGTAACAAATTGCGGACGTTCATCCCATAGAGTGCATCATATTTCCCCATGCTTTTCATGTAGGATATACCGTTTTGGTAATCAAATGGCCCAGGCATTGCAATAGCAATCTTTCCTGAATTTGCTGCAAACCGAAGGCTTTGATTCATGACAGCAGTCCATGCCTGAATAATATCTTCAGCGCCTGCGGAAGAGTCAATTTTTTCACGCTGCATAGAGCCTTCCAAAATGGTACCGTTTGAAGTATTGACTAGTGCAGCGGTAATGTGTGATCCACCGATGTCTACCCCAAGAACAATCGTATCGTTCATATCAACTAGGTTAATTTTTTAAATTTAATAAGCCAATTCTGCCATAAAGCTCAGCAATGCAAGCTTCGTCAAGCAACCATTTCGGTTTTCGTTTTGAGGTTTCATCGCTTGCCCATTTGGCTGTTAAGAAACCATACTGGTCAACAGATTTTTCCCAGGCTTCGTCTAAATCCTTTGCAACTGCCCGGATGTATTTCGCATTATGATCTACTTTGTACAAAGCTTCATAACCCCTGAATAAAACGGTAACAAACCATGGTAAATCAATGTTGAAGGTATGTTGGCCATTTTCTGTCCGCGAAAAAAACTGGTAAGAACTTGAGGCAACAAGCTGGGCCTCTTTCAGGTAAGCGGGGTCTTTGGTAAACTGATAAAGCAGTACCGCAGACTCTAACATGGAACCGGTGTTGTAGGTGTAGTAGGTTGCATTGGGTTTGCCATCCATTTTAACATCGTTATAGTAAATCCCTTCAGGATTTCTCAACCTTGACTGCATCCACTGATAAAAACGTTTCGCCCAGTTTAAATAAACCGGATCGTTGCTGGCCTGGTAGAGCTTAAGCGCAGCCAGGGTAGCCATGCCATTACTACAGGCCGGTTTTTGATCTTTGTGACCTTCCAGCCAGTACACCCCGCCATCCAGCTTTTCATCCCAGCCGCTGATGATAAAATTGAAAACCTCTTTAGCCTTGCTTACATAAACAGTATCCTTTGTATTGAGGTAGGCTTCAGCATAATCTATACACACCAGGGCATTATCGTCGTAATAACGGTCGGATTTTTCTAACTTGGCAGGGTAAGCCTGATAACCCACCGGCATACGGGTCGTATCGCGGTAGGTCCAAACGCCAACAGCCAAACTATCCAGGTATTCCGCATATTTTTTCTTCAGAGCAGGATACTTGAACAATACATTTGCAGCAGAATACATCCCCGAAAAGGGCCATAAAAAACTGACTTCTTTTTCTTTGACATTTGAACCTTGAAAGTAATCCAGATCTACCTTTTCTCCCCCAGGATAATGTTCGCTAAATAATCCTGGATGTTTTTTCAACCGATAGTTTTTCCAAACCTTCTCAAAAAACATATCCGCCCGGTGTTTATAAATAGTACCCGACTGAAAATGCTGGGCATAGCCCTTCCCTGCCAGCACCATGAGGGTGATGATTAATAATTTTTTCATATGTTTTCGAAATCAGTTTTTAATACAAAACAATTATTTACTGGTTTGAAGGCGGCGGAATGTTTACGCCCCAGGTCTTATTGGGTTTGTTTCCCATGATTAAAGTCAGGTGGCCACCTTTCATCAGTTCATCCCGATAAAGCCAGGCTTTACTGAGCACTTTTCCGTTCCAGGTAGCAGACTGAACATAAATATTGCTTTTGCTATTATTTTTTGCTTCAATGGTCAAACGTTTTCCATTACCAAGGCTAACTACTGAACGGTCGAACATCGGGCTGCCAATCTGGATGGTCGGTCTGGCATCGGTAAGGCCTTTCACATCGAATAAACCCAGGGATGCCATGACATACCAGGAGCCCAGCTGCCCCTGATCCTCATCCTGACCATAACCATAACCATGGATACTTTCAGTACCGTAAAACTCATCGCAAATTGCCCTTGTCCATTTTTGGGTTAACCAGGGCGCCGCAGAATAGTTGAACAACCAGCTAATGTGCAAATTCGGTTGATTGCCGTGGTTATATAGTGATTGAATACCTGCAAAAGCATCGATCGTTTTGCCACCTCCGAAAGCGTTTTTCTGAGAGGTTTCGAAAATGTTATTCAGTCGTTCGTTAAAAGTTGTTTTACCAATCTGCTGGATAAGGCCTTGAGGATTTTGTGGCACATAAAAAGTGTATTGTGTCGCATTTCCTTCCTGAAACCCACGCCAGGCTTCCAGCGGATTAAACTGATCAATGAATTTTCCATCCGCTGTTTTAGGTCTTACCAGTTTGAGCGATTGATCAAAAATTAACCGCCAGCCATCAGACAATTGAATAAGCTTTTGATAATCTTCATTTTTGCCCATCTTTTTTGCCAGTTGCGCAGCTGCAAAAGCACTGTAACTGTATTCCAGCGTATGCGATCCTGAAAAATGTGATCCTGTCGAATCTGTTTTATCGGCATCCAGATAGGGCACATAACCTTTGGATATAAAACTTTTGGTATCCATTTTCCCTGAGCCCACCAGTCGATTCTGATAACCAAGTTCATTGCCTACTACCGCTTTGTAAGCAAGATTTAAATCGTAATCACGAATGTCTGCCTGGTAGGCGCCGGCAATAGCGAGCCCAACAAAATTGGTTCCGACGCCTGATACAAAGTTGCTGTTCGCGATACCATCGCCAAACCAGCCACGTTCTTTATATATTTCAAGCTGGGTATGCACGAAATCGCTGTAATGAGATGGGTACGATAAGGCCCATAGTTGCGTTAGATTCCAGAACCCTCCCCAAATGGCATCTGTATTCATAAAATTGTAACTGAATTTGCCTTGAGCATCTTTTGGCAGCTGCCCAATACTTCCATCATGTCGTGGGAAATTACCGTTCACATCACTCGCTATTCCCCTACCCAATAAGGCATGATATAGCCCGGTGTAAAACTTGGTTTTATCGGCTTCTACTTTTCCTGAAACATTTAGTTTTCCAAGTTCGGATTTCCACTCTTGCTGAGCTGCAGCCTTCGCACTGGCAAAAGTGAGCTGCTGTGCTTCAGTTTCTAAGTTTAGTTTCGCATTTGCGATAGAAGCATAGGAAAGTCCTACTTTGATTTCGACGCTTTCGTTTGCCGAAGTCTGGTAGTTTAAATATAGTCCTGCTCCTATGCCTTTCGCAGATTTCTGATTTGCAACCGCAGCATCTTTGCTGATGGCACCAACTTCTGCAGGCTTTTTATTCAGCGCTCCATAAAAATACATCGCCACACGACCGCCTTCATCATATGTTTTCACATATTTCGGATAAGTGATTACAAAGCCCTGGAAATGAACATCATCAATCATTTCTACAGCGGCATCGGTTATTGGACCGCTTTCTCCCTGCACATTTCCGATTGATAAAATGATTCTTGAGCTATTACTTTTGGGAAACGTATAACGATGAAATCCAACCCTTTTAGTAGCGGTAAGTTCAGCTTTGATGTTAAAATCATCCAATATGACTGAATAATATCCTGGCTGGGCCACTTCATTTTTCCGGTCAAATGTGGAGCGATATCCACTGCCTGCTTTGTCTAATTCTCCCGGCACCGTTTTTAATGTTCCTGCAGTGGGCATAAAACTGATTCCACCCACCTGCCACTCATGAAAATGGACGAATCCTTCAATGGAATTGTGGCGGGTATCATAACCCACCGCTTCCCAGCCCTGCAAATTACCATAACTTCCGTTGGTTGATGGCGCAAGCTTGGCCATGCCGTAAGGCACTGCTGCAGGTGTATAAAAAAACCATCTGCTGTGAGCGGTTCCGATGTTTGGATTCACATATTTCAATAAATCCTGTGCAAAGGAAGTAACTGTTGTGATAAGTAAAAAAAGAAGTATTAATATTGATTTAAAGCCTATTCTCATAATTGAAGATTCTGATTATTGGTATTTTGACAACATCGCCTGAAGGCGCTGCATCCAGGCCTGGTCAACAGTTTCCATCTCGGTAGAACGATTTTGCCCGTCGAAGCCAGCAAAAAAATAATAACCCAGGTTAGCCGTATTTCGGTTCGCAATATTCAGGCGATTGATATTTTCCTTTGCATAAACCAGCCAATCTGGGTTTTTATCTGCCTCGTAAAGGCGAATCATGGCCTGAGAACCCCAGGCGCACCATGCCGGGTTGATCCGTGCTTCGGCAGTATTGAAAACATAGCCTTTGTAAATGGCATTCCATAACGTACTGTTCATCGCCTTGCCCAGGTTTTGTGCTTTGGTTAAATAAGAAGGATCGTTCATAATTTTACTGTACAAAATAAAAGCCTCAACCATAATGGCATTATCATAGGTAAATTTTTGTGTACGCTTAATCCCTTCACCAGCTCCATCTATTTTCCAAATATACAATCCCGTATTGGCATCGAACATTTTGGCCGTTAGCCAGGCATCCACCTGCCTTGCCCAATCACGGTAAACAGATTCTCCTGTTAAACTATACAGTTTCAAAAATAATTGTAAGGTAAGTCCATTGGTTTGAGTAGGTTTTTCGGGTTTAAGGGTATTCCAGTAAAATCCCCCACCATATACATTATCCCAAAGGCCGCTATTGATTAACCAATCGCCACAAGCTTTAGCCTTTGCAAGATAAGCTTGTTTATCGGCACCGGTAGTAATATCATACGCTTCCAGGTATACCATGCCACTTAAGGCATTGTCATCTACATATTTATCGCCGCCCGCACCGGTACCATCAAGGTTCACTGATGCGAAATAGCCACCTCTCAAATCCTTTTTATCCCACATGTTGTCCATAAACTTGAAGGTATTGTTCATGTAAACCAAATAGCTGGTTTCTCCGGCGGCCACCATGGCTGCATCTGCATATATCTGGCTTACATTGTACCATTCAAAACAATTATTTGATTTTGAAGTGGTGTTTGCCCGGTAGCCGTAACTTGCCGTAAGCAGGTTATTGACCGTAAAGGTATGCGTGTCCTTCGCTTGCTGCAGATAATTTACAGAAGCACCTGGAACTACCGGCGGAACAACCGGCGGCGGTGTGACAGGAACAGGATCTCCCCCCTTTTTACAAGAGACAGAAGCCAGGAGAGCGAAAATCAGGAATATATTTTTAAGTGTATTTTTCATCGCGTAGAGGTTATCTCCCCGGCATAACATGCCGGAAGTACAAAATTTATTGGGTTACAATCGTATGGCTATACGGACCATCCCCTCCTAAATTTACCGTTGCTTTTATATTTTTATTGTCAGCTGAAGGATTGAATTTGTAGGTATTATTCCACTGATCATTGGTTACGGAATTGAGGTAAAAATAAGATGCCGCCTGACCAACCGGGCTAACATTGTTTACGTTGCTGCTGCCCATATACTTCACACCGGAGGCGGTATGGACTGCGAATTTGTACCGCTCATCTCTACCCCAAGAAAATTGATAAAAGACAACTGGAATAATCCCAGACTGCCAGATACCTGCTGAAGTGTAATTGAGCTGACCAATTTCGTTGCCATAAGCAGACATATATAAGCCAACGCTTTGCACCTCGCTTACTTCGATTACACTGGCTACATTGAAATCGTATTTCAGGTAATAAGCTTTTGTGCTGCCAGATACCGTAATACCTGTTGCCCCCTCTTTAATAGAAGCACCCTCAGCAAAAAATTTTCTCCCTGCCTGAGCAGGTTTATCAGTAAGTATATAGCTTCCTGCTTTTAAAGAAGTGTAAAGTTCGAATACGCCTTCCTCCAGTTTTTTAAATTTAACTGCTTTAGCGAAGTCATCACCTCCTTCAGTTGCCGATCCGGTTAGATAAAGGTCGGTTGGCACCTCGGCAAATCCGGCAGGGCGTTCCAACTGTAGTGTCCTGACTTCCTGGCCCACTTTGCTATTGCTCGCTTTCGAGGCCATAACCGTCCAGTTTACCTTCCCCGTGGAAGAAGAGTTGATGCCACAAAGTGCGGCAATTCTCGTCAAATCTTTATGAGAGATGGTTACCTGTGGTTGCACACCTCCGCCATCGGAAACTATTTTAAAAACCGGTTTCGAAAAATTTCCTCCTTCTTTGTCAAAAGCCACTTCATAAAGGATCAGGCCACCATCTTCAGGTGTTGCCGATGTCCACTTAAATTGCTGCGAAGCTGCAGCATTGGACGGCGTGAGTTTAATCGAAGCTTGATTTACGGGCAAACTTAAAGTGCCTACCAGACTGATGTTTTCATTTAGATCCCGTTCTTCCTTTTTGCAGGAAACAACTGCAAGACATACAAGCAGTATTAAGGCGAATATTCTATTTAGATTTTTCATGACTTGATTCGTTAATAACCTGGGTTCTGTGTTAAATTTTTATTTAGGCCGATTTCACTGGAAGGCACTGCCCATAAGTAATCACGCTGTGGATTGAACTTACGTTGTTGCGTTCTGATGTAGCCGCCATCAACATTTTGATCAGTGGCGAATTTTGCACCATGGGCAAAACCATTCATGGTGGTTTCAGCCACTTTCCATCGCCTGATATCATCCACTCTTAAACCTTCCATCGCCAGTTCGGCTCTGCGTTCACGGCGAATGATGTTAGTCAAATCACCTGAAGGAAAACTTAAGGCTCCGGCATCAGTAAATCCAGCTCTCGAGCGAATGGCACCAATTGTTTTTGCCCAAATTGCTGCATCCATTTGCCCTAAGCTATTTTTCGCTTCTGCATAAGTAAGCAGGACTTCTGCATAGCGGAACAAATGCAGATTATTTCCTGATACGAAACTTGATAAGGCAATCGGATCGAAATATTTACGCCAGTAATAACCTGTTGCCGAAGCACTTTGTGAACCTGGGGAATATTCATCTAATCCGGGTTGCACCGGGTCAGATCCTGGTCTGATGTAAATGGTTTTGGTGGTGTTATTCGGGTTTATCCAGCTGTATCTGTCGTAAACTACTGTTGCGGTAAGTCTCGGATCGCGGTTTACATAAGGATTGCTTTCCACATACCCTGAACCCGCATCTTTAATTCCTCTTCCATTGAGCATAATATAATCGTCTACCAGTTCCTGGGTTGGTGCCATGGCACTCACCCTTCCGCCTACGGTTCTTGGTGCAAAATCCCAGAAGTTTTGCCAGGTGCGCACTGTTGGTACATATTGTAGCGATAATAAACTTTCATTATTGGTCTTGTTGGTAGCAGGGTCACTAAACAACGCACTGTAACTTGGGGTTAATGCGTAGGTTCCATAAGTTGCCTGATTGTTGATCAGCTTTTCGCAAACCGCAACCACCTCAGCCATTTTATTGCCCTGATAAAGTAAGGTTCTCATTTGTAGCGCCAGCGCAGCACCTTTGGTAATCCTGCCATTTTCACTGGCCGGAAGCTGGTCCTTACTTGGCAGGTTCGGGATAGCCGCTTCCAGCTGTGCGATGATATAATCGCTAACCGTAGCTTTAGAAGTACGTGGAATTACCTGCGCTTCTTCCGGCGTTAAATCATGATCAGGAAGTGGCACATCGCCATACCATTTGCTCAGGTTAAACAAGGCGAAAGCACGCATAAACTGGTTTTCTGCTTTCATTCTTGCAATGGTTGCCTGTGGCAGGGTTTTATTCTGATCCACGTTTTCCAGAAAAATATTTACCGATTTAATCGTTCGGTAATAACTTGCCCAGTCTCCGGCGAATTTCGCGGTAAGCGAAGTCGCGTTGCCGCTTGCGATCAGGTTTAAATCGCCTGATGGCGAATAAGCGTTATCAGAAAGTGCTTCGGGTTCGAAAATAAACTACTGTTGTAAAGCAAGCTATAATTATTATTAAGGGCATTGTTTACATTAACATCCACGGTCCAGAAGGTTAAATCTGAAAACCGATCGGTGGGTGCAATATCGAGCTTTTTGCAGCCTGCAACGGCAAGCAAGGCCATTGCTATAATTAGGTTTTTGAATGTAGATTTCATATGAGTAATGCTTACCATGATTATTAAAAGGTAATGTCTAAACCAGCACCGTAAAAAATTGGCAGCGGATACTGTCGGGCACTGTTTGAGCTGGAGCCCGTACTAAGGTTATTTCCAAATTCTGAAGTTTCAGGATCAATAAATTTGAGTTTACTTAACGTAAACAGATTTTGACCGATCAGTGAAACACGCAAACGGCTGATTCCTGCTTTGCTGGTTATGGCCTGCGGCAATGTGTAGCCTATGTTTACATTCTTCAAGCGGGCGTAAGCGGCATCATATTTATATAAATCGGAGCCTGTTCTCCAGTTATTCGTATTGGATGGCGACCCAATATTCGCAAAGATTGGATAACGGGCATCGGGATTACCCGGACTCCAATAGTCAGTCATGTGTTCATAAACTGTTGCACCATATCCATAGTGGAAAGGTTCAACCAATTCACCACGCAGGAACGTTTCCCGCTTGCCAACACCTTGAATAAACAACTGTAGATCAAACCCTTTTACTGCCAAACGGTAAGTAAACCCGAATGTGTAGCGTGGAAATGGATTACCCAATACCGTTTTATCTTTTGCATCAATCACCCCATCATTGTTCAAATCCTTAAATTTCACATCACCTGGAACTACGGGGTTACCGGCAATTTTTGGCGAATTGTTGATATCGGATTGGTTTTGAAAAAATCCATTGGTTTCATATCCGTAATATTGCGTGATAGGCTCGCCAACACGTCTCAACAACTGAAACACATCCTGATTAATGATTTGCTCGGTGGCGCCACCTGATAACTGCAATAATTTATTTTGGTTATCGGCCACATTTACGCTGAAACTTTGCGTAACATTTTCTCCACGAAGATTATACGTCACTGAAGCTTCCCAACCCTTGCTTCTTACTTTTGCTACATTAAAATCGGGTGTTGCCGCACCAAAAATTGCCGGAATATCCTGTCTCGGCTGAAGAATATCTCTGGTTACCTTATTGAAATATTCAAAAGTAGCGGTCAGCTTGTTATCAAAGAAGCCCGCATCCAAACCAACGTTAAAGGTTGAAGCTTTCTCCCAGGTTAAATCGCGGTTAGACAACAAAGTTCCGGCGCCACCAACAGGAATGTTATTAAATCCATAAGCACTTGCATAATTGAAGTAAGTGGTCTGGTACTGGAAATTGCCAACGTTCTGATTTCCGAGAACACCATAAGAAGCACGGATTTTTAAACTGTTCACCGTATTTTTTATCGACTGCATGAAATTTTCCTGTGAGATCAACCAGCCAGCGCTAACTGATGGAAAGAAACTGCCGCGGTTGCCTTTAGCAAATTTTGAAGAGGCGTCATATCGGGCAGTGGCCTCAAGCAGATATTTATCTTTAAAAGCATAGTTTAACCTGCCAAACAAAGAAAGCAGGCTATTAGAGTTGATGGCCAGGCTATTGTTTGAGTTGATTGGATCGACTATCGTACCTGTTGTAGGCGTACCCAACAACTGATCGGTTAATGTTTTCTGCAGCTGGAATCCCCGTTGAGAATAATTTTCGCTTGAGGCGCCAACCTGTACTTTGAAGTCGTGATCAGCAATTTTCTTTCCGTATTCCAGGTAAATTTTAGTATTAAAAAGCTGTGACTTGCTATTGGCATCGAGCACGGAACGATCATCGCCATATACCCCTGAAGGCAGATAATTTACCTGTGTTCTTCTGAAAAAAGTACCGTTATTTTGTAGTGTACCACCGAACTGGCCTGTCAATACCAAATCTTTTGTGATCTCAAATTGTCCATTGAATGATCCAAAAATCTCATCATTATCTGCCTGGTTAAAGCCTCCTTTTTCCAGCACACCATATTCGTTATATTGCGAAGCAAAAGGGTTGGTCAGGTAATTTCCATTTTCATCCTGCCAGTTAAAATTTGCCGGAACACGGTTGGCATCAGCGAAAATATTGTTATCGCCAACGCTATTGGTTTTGTTTCGGGTTTTGGTGTACAGGAGGATGAAATTTGTTCTGAGCTTACCGATTACATTGGTTTGGTTTAACCTCAAATTATATTTCTGATAGCCAAAATTTGAGCCTTCGCCTCCATTACCAATAAAATTACTTTGCTGATCCTGATAACCTGCGGACACAAAAAATGCACTTTTCTCACCACCGCCGGCAATGTTAACATTGTGTGACTGTTGTGGCGCTGTACGCAAAAGATTTTCGATATTCCAGGTACCATCACCCTGATCTTTCAATTGCTGAATTTGATCAGGCGTATATGCCGGACTCAGACCTGAATTCACCAAAGATTCGTTTTTATAATAAGCATTCTCCCAGGCCGGAACTTTATGAACCAACACGTTCGCATCCTGGACACCGTAACTTCCATTATAAGATACGGTGGTTTTCTGATTAAGCTTACCTGCTTTTGTGGTGATTAAGATCACACCGTTTGCAGCCCTGGAGCCATAAATGGCAGCAGCGCCTGCATCCTTCAATACAGAAACGCTGGCAATATCGTTGGGATTAATGGTATTCAAATTTCCACCAACAATACCATCTACCACAACTAGCGGCGTATTGTCGCCAAGTGTACCCACACCCCTAATATTTACGGTTACATTACTGCCCGGATTAAGGTTAGTTTGCTGAATAATTAAGTTTGGCGATTCACCCTGCAGGGCCTGATAAGCATTGAGCACTGGTTTATTTTCAATGTTTTTGGCATCTATCGTACTTACCGCACCCGTAATCGATACCCGCTTTTGCGTTCCGTATCCAACTACCACCACATCATCCAGCGCATTTTCGCCTCCAGCTTTAAGCTGAACATTGATGGTTTTTCTACCTGCGATAGGAATATCCTGACTTACATAACCGAGATAGGAAAATGTCAGACTTCTGGAGGCTAAATTATCTGGTACCGAAAGGCTATAAAGTCCATTGCCATCCGTTACGGCTCCAATGGTAGTCCTTTGATCTGCACACTTACACCCGGGAGTGCAATACCTTTTTCATCGACCACTTTCCCGCTAACAGAAATTTCACGTATACTGATTCGCATCAATGGCGCTTTGGTCGTTTTTGCCTCAACGTAGCCGGGGCTGAACGGAATCAGCATTGATACCAGTACCACCAGCTGCCTGAGCGGCAGTCGTTTTAGTTTTTTAATTTGGTAAAGTTTATGTCTCATAACATTTAAATTAAGGATGATGCGGTCATGGCATCTGATATATTAGGTTAGTGGTTGGGAATGATGTATTTTTATTTCTTTAGATGATCTTCCTGCCAATAGGCATCAATTTCTTCCAGTGAGCGGCCTTTGGTTTCTGGTATAAGTTTCCATGTGAGATAAAGTGCCGGTGAGCAACAAATGGCGAATATCCAGAAGGTCCAGGAGGAACCCAAACCCTGAAGCATTACCGGTGTAAGCTGGCCAACAAAGAAATTTCCAATCCAAAGGGTTAACGTAGCCAAAGACATCGCTTTGCCGCGAATACCATTGGGGAATATTTCGCCGATAACTACCCAACAAACCGGGCCGAAAGAAAATGCAAAACAGGCAATGAAGGCCAGGATAAAGATCAGTATCCATGGACCTGAAAGCATGCCGAACTGGAACAGCAGACCGATAATGAGGAGTGAAATTACCGCACCGCCAATTCCGACATACAGCAATGGTTTTCTGCCCCATTTATCAACTGTAAAAATGGCTACAAATGTGAAAACTACATTTACCAATCCAATAGTTACCTGCCCGCCAAGGGCATTATTTAAGGTAAACCCAGCTTGCTCTAATATTCTGGGTCCGTAGTAAATTACCGCATTAATACCGCAAACCTGCGACAAAAAGGGCAATAATAAACCGATCCATAAAGCCTTGCGGTAAACCGGCTTAAATAATGTGCTCAATGAGCCTTCTTCATTTGTTGTATTTTGATTTGCGAACACATCAAGTTCTTTCCTTGCGGCAGCCTCTCCATCAATCTTGATCAGGATTTTTTCTGCCTGATCTTTCCTTCCCCTAAAAAGTAACCATCTCGGAGATTCCGGCACCAGGAATAATGAAATTAGAAAAATGAGCGCCGGCAAAGCACCAAGGCCAAGCATTGCCCGCCATACTTCTGTTGAAAATATTTTCTCGGCGTCAGCTCCGGAAAAATTTTCTCCGCTGTGATTAGCCAGATAGGCATTGGTGAAATAAGCTGTAACAATACCAATGGTTAAAGCCAACTGATACAGCGACACCATAGTTCCCCTAAGTCTCGATGGCGCAAATTCAGATATATAGAGTGGAGAAACCATTGAAGCTACGCCAATGCCAATTCCGCCAATTAACCTGAATGCAATTAATGTGGAGAAATCACCGGCATACATACACCCGAGTGCAGAAGTCAGGAAAAGAAATGCCGATAAAATGAGTACGATTTTCCTCCCGAATTTATCACTTAGCTTGCCTGAAATGATTACACCAATAATGCAGCCCAACAGGGCACAGCTCACAAACCAGCCTTCACTTATCGCATTCAGTCCAAAGTCTTTAGTCACCAGGCTAATGGTTCCGGAAATTACAGCTGTATCGAATCCAAATAAAAACCCACCTAAAGCCGCTACCAGACAAACCAGATATAAATAGGAATTGCTCTTTTTAATTACTGTATGTTGTTCTTGTCTAATCATGGGAATTATTTTAAGAAAGCTTTAATCACTTTCGCTTTTTGGTTCGACTGGTTTACGATTGTATAACTGCCGGCAGCGGCTGGGATCACAAAAGTTTCAGCATATTGAAAAATCAAACTTGAACCGTTTGCTGTGGTTACGCTGATCGATACACCCTCTACCAGCATCAGTACGTGGCACACCCCATTGGTTTCAACTGTTACTGATGCATCAAAATCTAATCGATGTACGTCATAAAAATGATCCTGATGCGTAGGCAAATGACAACAGGTATAGCCATCTCCTTGCGCAATAACAGTTGGTTTTGCAATCAGTTCCTGCTGTACCTGTGCGCCTTTTCTGGAAAAATCAAGGTTTTTAAAAGCATGTTCAATATTAATGGGACGAGGTTTTCCATTTAAATCCAGCCTTAACCAATCGTACATTTTGAAGGTGAAAATGTAAGGTGTCGCACTGATCTCGAGGACGAGGTTTTGAGCGCCTGCGCTATGGATGGTGCGGTTAGGAATAAGGAAAAGATCGTGTTTTTTAGCTTGGTGAACCTGAACGTATTTCTCAATGTCAACTTCGATTCCGTCCTGGTTACTTTCTTCCAAAACTTTTCGAAAATCATTTTCATTGATATCCTCCTGAAAGCCCAGATAAACGCTTGCATTCTCTTTGCAATCGAGTATATAATAGGTTTCATCTTGGGTAATGGTTTCTCCGAACTGTTTTTGTATATAATCAAGGCTGGGATGACATTGAATGGATAGATTCCCGCCATCAAAAGTATCCAGAAAATCAAATCTGATTGGGAACTCCATTCCAAACTTTTCAGCGTGGCGCCCCAGTATATTTTCATGTTGTGTAAACATCAACATGTCAAAAGAAACTTCAAGCAGCAAACCACTGCTTTGGAATACAATACCATTTTCGGGTACAATTAACTCGAAAGACCAGGCATAGTTTACTTCATTCTGATCCAGTTGCGGCATGTGCTTTTTCATCCACTGCCCGCCCCAGGCGCCAGGTGCAAACCAGGGCCTCGCCCTGAATACGGTATTAGACATTTTAGCTAATCCATCACGAACATCATCCCCGAAAGCCCAATTGATTGGTCCTTCCCATTGTGCATCAACAAATACATCAATCAGGTTGCACAATTGCTTTTTATGTTCATTAAGTATTACCCAATCAATAAAATAGAAGCGTTTGTACATTTCCATCTGTTCCTGCGGAGTACGCATGCCCAAATTGCAAATTGAACCTGCACTCATTCGGTGCTGAAGCTCATTTTTAGGCATATCTACATAAATCACTTTAGCCGCCCATCCGGCAAGCGCTGCGCCAGGACCAACCAAAATATTAACAGAAACATCTTTATTAGGCAGTGTAGATTTCAAAAAATCTTCCACAAAGTAATCGCGAAGTGTTAAGGTGGTCTTATTGCCCCAAACCGAATCTTCCTGCCCCATAAAAGGTGCAGTTAGGCTGATAATTTCCTCTTCGGATTTCAATGCATTACTGAAATCAACCAGGTTCATTTTTACACCTCTCAATTGAAATTCGTTAGTAATGGCACTAATCAACCTATCCCAATAAACACCAGCATAGCCGTCGATGGCCACAGTTTGATGTTTAATGATATAATCGCACAAAGACGTAACTCCCGAAAATATTTTATGATCTCCCAGGTTGAAATATGGATAGATATCATATCCTTCCACAGTTTTAATTTTATTGATGCGATCAGGCATAATCTCCTGCTCGGTTTTTCTTAATGGTTCTTCTATTGACATAGCACTCTTGAAAAAAATATTAGATTCTGAAAGTTCCTGCTGCATATTGTATTTGTGTGTACATATTATAAGTTAAGATTTTAAGCAATGAGCATCTGTGCGTTCACCTGGTCCGCAGCATCGCAAAAGCTAAATCCTGCTTAAAATCAAATATGTTCGAATGAACGATCCAATCCATGGAATACTGGATAAATCGAAATAACTGGCTACAATAATTTGCCTGTGGTGACTCATCAGTTTTACAATATGGTTAGATCATACATTCAATAGTATGTATATACAAATGTATTACTTAATTATTATCTTCCAAATATTTTTTAATAATTTTCAATAACAAGCGTTAAAACTGAGAACCACAAGCCCTAACAACCTTATTTATGTATATACATACTTCGAAAAGATATTTTTTTTATTAATATTGTGATGATTATGAAACTTAAAATCGATCATAAAAGTCAGGTACCCTTGCATGTTCAGGCTGAAGAACTGCTCAGAAAGCTAATTGAGTCTCAGGAGTATATTGATGGAAAACTTCTTCCAAATGAAGTAGAGTTATCTAAAGACCTTAATATCTCGAGAACCACTTTAAGGCAATCGATTAACAAATTGGTTTATGATGGTTTACTGATCCGGAAAAAAGGGGTCGGAACCAGAGTTGTTGAGTCAAAATCTTTGAGCTCGAAATCAAAAAACTGGATGAGTTTCTCGCAGGAAATGAGCGCCCGGGGTATACCGATTAAAAACTTCGAATTACATGTAAGCTGGGTACTTCCCGAAAAAAGGATAGCGAGCTTTTTCGGTATCAAAGAAGATAAGAAAATATTAAAACTTGTAAGGTTAAGAGGTCGCCCTGAAGGTCCGTTTGTTTATTTCGAATCCTATTTCCACCCTATTGTCGGACTTACGGGTGAAGAAGACTATAAAGCGCCATTATACGAAATGCTGGAAAAATCGCACGGGATTGTGGCCATGGTATCAAAAGAAGAGATTAGTGCACTCCTGGCAGATGAATTTATCGCCACCAAACTGGAAACAGATATTGGATCGCCAATTTTGTTCCGCAAGAGGTTTGTTTATGATATAGAAGAAAGACCAATTGAATATAACCTGGGCTATTACAAGGCCGATAGCTTTATCTATACGGTAGAAAGCCGCCGGGAATAGTGTCATCAAAGAGGATATCTACATACAAAAATCACCAAAACACAGCAAATGAAACAAGCATCCCTTATTGTAAGCATTCTCATTGCATTCATCATGACTGCCCGGGCAGATGAAAAGCTCAGCCTTAAATCTCCTGACGGCGCTATTCAGGTTTCCATCAATATTGGCGAATTCATCACCTACTCAGTAAGTTATCATAATGATCTGCTTTTCAGCAACAATAAACTTGCATTGAACTTGAAAAATGAAAACCTCGGGAGCCCGGCGAAACTGCTGAATTCGAAAATTACGGCAGTATCTCATACCATCAAACCACATGTACCCCTTAAGTATTCAACTGTTGTCTCCAGTTTCAATAAACTTCTGATGTCTTTTAAAGGAAACTACGCTATTGAATTCAGGGCCTTTAATGATGGGATCGCTTACCGGTTTATTACCAATAAAAAAGGAGAAGTCGAAGTTTTGAATGAGCAGGTTGACCTGAATTTTCCTTCATCATATGATATTCATGTTCAGCAACCTGCAAGTTTTAAAACAGCTTATGAAGAAACCTATTCAACTGTAAATTCAGCAAACTGGAATGCTAAAATGAGTACTTTACCAGTATTGATTGATACTAAAAAACAATATAAAATACTGGTTAGTGAATCCGATCTCTCAGATTATCCTTGTTTATTCCTGAAAGGAAATGGAAACAATAAGATCGAGGCAACATTTCCAAAATCGCCGCTGCGCTTTGCCCCTGATGGCGACAGAAGTTTAAAGATTACCGAGGAAGCGGCTTACATTGCTAAAACCGCCGGAAAAAGGAGCTTTCCATGGCGTTATTTTGTGATCAGCACAGCTGATAAACAGCTTCTTGAAAATACCATGACCCTGCAACTTGCGCCAGAAAGTAAGATCAAAGATCCGAGCTGGATTAAACCAGGACAAGCCAGCTGGGAATGGTGGAACGATGCTTCGCCTTACGGACCGGATGTAAACTTTGAGTCGGGATATAACCTCGAAACCTATAAATACTATATCGACTTTGCTGCAAAATTCGGCATCAAATACATCATAATGGATGAAGGATGGGCGAACAGCACTACGGATCCTTACACGCCAAATCCGAAAGTAGATGTTCATGAATTAATCCGCTATGGCAAGGAAAAAAATGTTGGTGTGGTGCTTTGGCTAACCTGGCTTACGGTACATGAGCACATGGACCTCTTTAAAACCTTTAAAGAATGGGGCGTTAAAGGCTTAAAGATAGATTTTATGGATAGAAGCGATCAATGGATGGTAAACTATTATGAACGTATTGCAAGTGAAGCAGCAAAAAATGAATTGCTGGTTGATTTTCATGGTGCTTTCAAACCTGCCGGCCTGGAATATAAATACCCTAACGTCATCTCTTATGAAGGTGTGCGGGGAATGGAACAGATGGGCGGTACTTTACCAAAAAACAGTTTATTTTTACCTTTTATGAGAAACGCGGTTGGGCCAATGGACTATACTCCCGGTGCGATGATCAGCATGCAGCCCGAATCCTATCGGGCAGAGCGACCAAATGCAGCCAGCATTGGCACAAGAGCCTACCAAATGGCGTTATTTGTCGTATTTGAAAGTGGATTGCAAATGCTGGCTGACAACCCTACCCTATACTACCGAAACCTCGACTGTACAGAATTCATTACATCAGTACCCACTACCTGGGATGAGACTATAGCGCTGGAAGCCAAAGTTGGAGAACTTGCGGTGGTTGCAAAAAGAAAAGACAAAAAATGGTTTATTGGTGGGATTAACAGTGGAGGAGAAAAAACCAGAAAACTTACCCTAGCTCTAGATTTTCTTGAAGCAGGAAAAACATACAAAATGACTTATTTTGAAGATGGAATTAACGCCGCTCGGCAAGCAATGGATTACCGAAAAAAATCGATAACCGTAAAAAAAGGCGATAAAATTGATGTACAAATGGTTAGAAACGGTGGCTATGCAGCTGTAATAAATGCAGATTAAATAAGATAGCGTACGTACCACAAATTTTATCCTAAATGTAATTCTGCCAAACATGTTTCACATGCGCCAGGTGCCCATATTTATGTAAATGATGGGCACCTGGATTAATGATATATTATAAAAAGTTATCGAAATATGGCTGATTAGCTAATAATCAGATTATAAAACCGGATAATGGTTAAGGATTTAATAACAAACCAAAAACAAAATCCCCAAACACATACAAATGTAACAGGTCTCTATCTCCTGAAGGAATTATTTAAAAAGCACAACGAGATCCATAGGCTGAATAGTTACTGACTTAAACGTTTTTTTCGAAAACACATCCTTATAACTTCCACTCTTCAAAATTGCACTTTTGTATTGCACAGGCTTTTCTGACCGATTTATAAGCACGATCACCTCTTCATTATTGTATTTACGGCTAAATGCGTAAAACCTTTGCATATCATTTTTTTCAACTGTGGTATAGTCTCCAAGTTGTAATGATTTATAGGTTTTGCGTAATCCCATAAACTTTTGGTACCATTTAAATAGCTCCTTATTAAATGCAACCTGGTCAGCCCCATGCCTGGTCTGGTCCGGATTATAGGTTTCAGGATCGTATTTTTTATCTTCCCAAATCATAGGCTTGCGGCAGTCAGGATCATTGCCACCCCAAATACCTGCCTCATCACCATAAAAAATCATGGGCGATCCCAAATACAGCATCTGAAAAGCAGCAATAAGCTTTTGTTTCTGTATCTGACTGGCAGTAGGCTTGCGAGCGTTATAGTCCTTGTTATTGCTTTTCTGGCTCCAGTTAAAGTACTTTCCCCAATCGCCGAATTTCAAACCATCGGGATTTGCAACCGCACTTGCTAATCGGGTAGCGTCATGGCTGTTCATCAGATTCTGCATATTTAGTGCAACATCATTTCCGAATGCCTCACGCAACTCCTTTAAACGAGCATCAAATGCAGTTACGGTAGATCCGGTTTTGTCCTGGATAAAAAAATCATGCATAATAAATGCAAAATTATAGTTCATGGTTGCATCGAACTCATCACCCTCCAGGTAGGGTTTAGTTTCATTTATTGGATACACCAACTCTGCAGTCATGTAAGCGGTTGGGTTGATGCTGCGCACCCATTTTCTCCAGTCCTTCCAAAAGGGATGACCCACGTCATAAGCCACATCCAGGCGCCATCCATCAATTCCATCTTTTGTTCCCTTATCCATAGGGTTCATCCAGCGCTTAGTGGCATTAAAAATATATTGTTTGGGGCCGGCCACAATACCATGATTATCTTCTTTAAATTCTGGCAATGTCTTAACCCCAAACCAGCCGTTATAATCAAAAGTTGTACCCTTAGCGGCATCATTCCAGCTTTTTACAGAGAACCAATCAGCGTATGGCGAAGCCTGTTGATTTTTATCCACGTCGCGGAAGGCAAAACTTTTTACGCCCATGTGGTTAAAAACACCATCAAAAATAATGCGCATGTTGCGTGAATGAACTTCTTTAATAAGCTTTAAGGCCAGAAGATCAGCTTTTGTCCAAACCCAGGTTTTTACATCAAGTGGATTTTCCTTTTCCATTAAGGCTATATCGCCCTTAGGGTCGGGCCCAAAGGTAGGATCGACATGATGGTAACACAAGGCATCATATTTATGAGAGGATGGAGACCAAAAAATTGGCGTCATGTAAATGGCATCAACACCTAAAGACTTGATGTAATCTAATTTATTGATTACGCCCTGCAAGTCTCCACCATAACGGCGACGTTGCAGGTTATAGTAAATATCCTTACCATTTTGCTGCTCATAAGGCTGCAACTGGTACCAATCGCTTGTCCAGCTATGAATTTGAAAAGGTGACGTCGTATTAAAAGGGTAAGCACCGTCCTGGTCTTCAGCTTTAGGATCGTTTGTAGGATCGCCATTATTAAAGCGTTCAGGAAAAATCTGGTACCATACAATCCCCTTGCTCCACTCCGGCGTAAAACTCTTCTGGGCCATAGAAGTGACCGAGATTAATAATAGTCCCGCCAAAAAGAATGATCTGAAAATATACTGCATAAAAATGATTGATATATTGAATAAGTAAAATGATCTGGTGGAGCGGCATCTAAAGCGCAATGATAAGGAAAAATAGTTGAACAGATCATCATGCGCAGATCATGATCTTTGATAAGGCAAAATTTTGCAAGATTGTTTAATTGCTTCAACCTAAGAACTCCTGATCATTAAGCGAGATTTTCTATCAAACGATTAAAATTTGCTTCCCTCTAATCCCAGCCGCGTCATCGGATACAAAAAATACTACATCTTTTGCGATATCGGCTTATAGCCCTCTGCGACCGAGCGGTGTTTTTTCGATGAAGAATTTTCCCTAAGCACAAATAAAAAACTAACAATCAACACATTATATAGATTGATAATTTGATGACATTTAATATTCGGAATGTTCGTTCCGAATATTATACCTTTACGGAACATTCATTCCATTAATAATAAAAAGAAAGAAAAATGAGTAAATTGAAAGATAAGATTGCCGTTGTAACTGGTGGTACTTCGGGTATTGGCTTTGCTACAGCCAAAGCATTTATTGCGCAAGGTGCAAAAGTAGTGATCACAGGGCGGAAACAATCAACTCTTGATGTGGCCGTTAGCGAATTAGGCAGTAATGCGGTCGGAATACGTGCAGATGCCTCTAGCGTAAAGGATACAGAAAATTTAGCAGCGGAGGTTAGGTCGTTATTTGGAAAGGTAGATATCTTGTTGGTAAATGCTGGCGGTGTTGAAGTATTTGAGCCAATCGGACAAATTACCGAAGAAACTTTCGATACCATTTCAGGTGTCAACTTTAAGGGCGCTGTGTTTACTACCGAAAAGTTTGTTCCACTTTTGGTTGATGGCGCATCGGTTATCCACCTGGCTTCTGTGTCAGCATTTTCATTTAATGCTGGTAATGCCATTTATTCAGCAAGTAAGGCAGCGTTAGTAGCCTACAGTAAAAATGCTGCGTTTGAACTGGCAGGAAGAAAAATCAGGGTAAATGTGGTAGAGCCTGCTCTGACTGAAACCCCTGGTATCCATAAGGGTGCTTTTGCAAACGATGAAATCCATACCCACATCAAAACTTTGATGCCATTCAAGCGTTATGGAACCGCTGAGGAAGTAGCTGGATTAATTACCTTTTTAGCTTCCGATGAGGCATCATTTATATCGGGAAGTGAAATTACCATTGATAGTGGCGCCTCTATTAATGTACCTATGCGACTGTTAATTTTTTTTGCTTAAATACGGAACGATTATTCCGAATTACTTACCTTTGTGAAATTGCTAAATTTCACAAAGGTTTTTTTTATGGCACGCACAAAGGTATTTAACGAAGCTGAAGTCTTGGATCGGGCAATGAACCTGTTTTGGGAGAAGGGATATCATGCAACATCTGCACAGGATTTGGTTGACGGACTGGGGATTAGCCGGTCCAGTTTGTATGACACTTATGGCGATAAACACTCGCTTTTTGTAATGGCTTTGAAACGATATCGCGAGGAAAGAATCGACCCGGTAATTCAAGGTGTAAATAGCGCTGATGATATTGAAGCTTACATCAGATTTATTTTTGAGGCTGTGAAAGAAGATGCGCTGAGCGAATCCCGATCAAGGGGCTGTTTCATGGTAAATTCGGCAGTAGAACTGGGAACAGTTGACCGTGATGTAGCAGCCATTGCAAACGACATCATGAAAGACACGGAAGATATGATAACTAAAGCCATCGAGAAAGGACAACAACGAGGTGTGTTCACCAAAACGCATTCCGCAAGTTCATTATCAAGGTTCATCTTTAATTCGTTGAACGGACTTCGGGTAACAATGAAGTTCGATGCAAGCAAAAAAATGTTTGAGGACATTGTTAATGTCTGTCTCGCGAGCCTAAAAGCATAATTGGATATGGTGTTGAACCGCTTGAATGCCTTTCGAGCTTGCTTAATACTTTGTTGAATAACAGGAGAATCTGTTGGGATAATAGCAACGAGAACTTAAATGGCAATGAAGCATTTATCGAATCATTTCCTGTAAAGCGGTGCTCTTTTCAGCAGGTATTCTAAGGGCCCGTTATAAGAACCGTCGGTATTACTCAAGAAGGCTTTGTGGCTTTCATTATAGATACTGGCATTATTATCCATGTAAATCTGCAGGCTTACGCTCACATCAAAACGCTGAACGGCACTACTGCTCGAAGACCCATAACTCGATATACCTTTAACTTTATCCGCATCATCCCTTTTCACACTCGAATTGTCACTTGCAGAGGTATAACTGGTTTGATAGCCCTTATTTTGGGTGACGGTACCATCAATTACATATTCGACGCCAAGGATATCGCAAATATTTTTCATCGTAAACCCAATCATTTTATCTTTGGTTGCACCCGCCTGGATTAACATTGCATTAGTGGTGCGGGGATCCAGGATGGTATATCCGGCCGAATGCTGGCTAAGTAGTGCAAAGGCATCTTGCTGGGCTTTCAATCCGATGGCATCTGCACCCGGTTGGTTATCCATTAAAAAAGTAAAAGGCAATATAGCGATCTTATTATGGTGGTCAGCCGGAGTTGCCGTCATTGCAACCTGATCTTTCTGTCTGGTTTCAGCGGGTGAAGCCGTTTGAGAAATCGTTTCAATGCGTCCACTCGAATGCACAATTTGTGCAATGTCTGATTTTTTTATCACATATTCTGCAGTTTCACCATCGTATACAAAGGAAACATCAGCGTCTGTAATCCTGATTATTTTACCTTTAATTTCTTCCCCGTTATTTTTTTTAATTACATCTGGTTTTTGATTTCCTTGGTTTTGGGCAAATGTGCTTACTGTCACCATCAAACACATCAAAATAAGGTAGATTTTTTTCATGTTGTTGTTTATTTTTTCTCAAATAAAAATAATAAAAATATACGACGGACTGATGAAAAAGCTAAAGAAATATTGAAACAATGCAATTCCAAAAATGTGTTAAATGATACTAAAGAAAATATACCCTACCAAACACTAGCCCCTGTAGATCAACATTTTACTGAACAGGCTTATGTAAACAATTCAATCAGTATCAAACTTCAACTTAAATCAAATTTGGAAACTGACATATTTGGATACATTTCAATTTTTATTTAATATTGAATAAGCATGCCCTACCATGAACTCTAAATTTACACGGATTATCATTATCCTATTGTGTTTTGTTTTTTTCACCGTTTCCACTTCAGGACAAACAAAATCTGAAGGGAATGTTAAGACAGATTCCGCAAAAGTCAAGACCAAAGGTTTTATGGCCAGGATGCAGGATTTCGCCAAGAAATCTGCCAGGGAAAGTATCGAAGATTTTAAGTCAGATAAAGTGGCCATGGTTCAGCTTGAGGTTATCAACCAGATCAGGCTAACTACTCAAGATGCCAAGGGTTATTTAAAGACCATTACAGATACCTTAGCATTGAAGAGAAAGCTCAAAAAATTAAGGGAAGATTATCTCATCGCAGCTGAAGGGGTACTCATCAATAGAGGTACAACTCAAACTTATAGAAATCTTGCATCAACAAAACGGGTTCTGAATGCACTTACCTTAGATGCAAAAAGAAGCAAATCGTCACTGGATATCACTCAAAAGGAGTTGGCATCTTTTCACTACAGGATAGATTCACTTTCTACTGCTCCTGAACTATTTGTTTTCCCGAAAGATTCCGCTCAGACAATGGATTATGTGCGCACACTGGCAGCTGTTGCCATAGATGCTGCGCCAGTTGACTCGCTTTTGAAATCTACGAATAGCAAGGTCCAAAAATTGTTATACAACTATAACATTATCATTAGCGAGTTTCAAAACGCAGTTGAGCAGGTAGAAGGTTTTGAGCGGCAAATGGCAAATGAAACAGTTGCTCGCGAGCTTCCAAACATCTGGCAAAAGCAACTTCACTTCAGACCATTTAAGGATATCGTTAGCTTTTCGCTAACTAAAAACATGTTAACCTTAAAGTTTTATGCCGTTAATAACGCAGGCAAACTTTGCCTAATTATTTTTCTCGCACTCTGCTCTTATATTTATTTAAACGCACTTCGGGCAATTTACGTGGAAAAGGGATTATTGACAAAAGAGATGAATGGCCAATTAGCAATAAGGTATCCGGCGTTATCAGCTGTATTAATTGTGCTAAGTCTATTTCAATTCCTGCTCTTGTCTCCTCCGTTTACACTGCGTTTCATCATCTGGATAATTTCCTGCCTGTGTCTAACAATTGTTTTCAAAAACTTCAACACTCCCTACTGGATGAAGGTTTGGCTGCTTATGGTCGTATTTTTTGTCTTCGCCTCAGCAGGTAACCTGCTTTTGCAAGCTTCCAGGCCAGAGCGATGGTATATGCTCACATTATCTTTGATTGGGGCTGTAGCAGGGATTATCATCCTTAGACAAAAAAGAAATGTTGAACTCCGCGAAAAATGGATAGCCTATTCCATCCTATTCATGGTATGCGTTGAGGGCCTTTCCATTATCTTAAATATTTACGGGCGTTTTAATCTGGCCAAGACGTTATTTCTAGTTGGCTTTCAGAATGTAATCATTGCTATACTATTTCTCTGGGTCGTTCGCCTCATTAACGAAGGATTGCTGCTCGCATTTGAAGTTTATACCGTACAGGACAGGAAACTTTTTTATGTGAATTTCGGCAAGGTTGGTGGTAAAGCACCATCGCTATTGTATGCACTTTTGGTGTTAGGCTGGGTACTTTTATTGGGGCATAACTTCCCCCTATTTGAATTTCTTTCAAAACCGGTTACTGAATTTATGAGTGCTAAGCGGACATTGGGAAATTATAGTTTTAGTATAAATGGCATACTGCTGTTTTTTATCGTGATGACCATCTCCGTCATTCTCTCCAAGATCGTTCCTTTTTTACCTCTGATGATCATTTAATCAGCAGTAAGGGTACGAACGAGAACAGCCGCGGCCTGGGAAGTTGGGTATTACTCCTGCGGATCAGCATCTTGTCAATAGGCCTTTTTCTTGCGGTAGCTGCTGCAGGCATACCTATGGAACGCATCACTATTATCATTGGTGCGCTGGGCGTAGGCATTGGCTTCGGCCTGCAAACATTAGTAAACAACTTGGTCAGCGGACTGATTATCGCATTTGAAAAACCTGTAAATGTTGGTGATATTGTAGATATCGATGGCCAGGGAGGCACCATGAAATCCATTGGATTCCGAAGTAGCGTAATCAGTACCTGGGATGGTGGAGATCTGGTGATGCCCAACGGCGATCTGCTCAATTCTCATTTGATGAACTGGACACTCTCAGGAAACCGCAAACGTTTATCAATGGAGATCGGCATTGCCTACGATACCGATTTGCAAAAATGCAGGGAAATTATCTATCAAATCCTGGAAGATGAAGATAGGGTGCTGAAAAACCCTAAGCCGGCGGTTAACTTCGAACTGTTTGGCGACAACGCTATTGCGCTCAAAATTCAGTTATGGACCCGGCATTTAAAAGATAATAATCCAACCAGAAATGACCTGATTATTGCTATAAAAGATGCTTTTGATCAAAACGGCATCAAAATTCCTTTCAGCCAGCATGAAGTTTATCTCCATCAGGCGGCAAATCCGAAAAGTCTGGATAGGGAAAAATAAATCGATGATATAAATAATAAGCTTTAACTTATAACCGGTAGGATATGCCTAGTGTTGCAAATATATTATACATATTAAAGGAGATACCGTTAAAGGAATCAGGAAACACAGGTCGCAATCCCCACTGCAAATCTGCCTTGACCGAAAAATTCTTATACACCAGTTTCTCACCACCTGCAAAGATCCCGATGTCGGTTTTGCGTTGTTTTTCATCAAAATTGAAAGTAGCACTTGTAATTGTGATTTTTTCTCCGAGCGAATCACCTTTTCTTAAATATCCATCTGAAACACTTCCTGAAAATGAAGGTCTGATTAACCTGGCAGCATAAAATCCCAGCTTGATTTTCCAATGGTTACCAAAAAAAAATACTGTTCAAAATAGCTACAGACTTATGTTATAAATAGCAACCATAAATAAGCTACGCCATCATTATCAGTTATTAATCGATATCAAAAGCTTTTTGCAAATGGTTAGGGTAATTCTTTAAGTCGCCTGCGATATCGCCGTCTTTAAAAATATCGAAACAATTATAGTCTTGCACAGTTTCTACTCCACAGAAACGATAATTACTTGTTATCTGGATTAAAACATCCGCTGTACTTCTTCCTTCAAACAAAGTTTGTGAAGGGTCACCGAAACTAGCTTTAGGTGCATTCCATGTTGCGCAAACCATAAACTTTTTACCTTCCATTTTTCCACCTGTTCCGTATTGTTTCGTAAGGTCTTCTCTTGTTCTGCCATCACCAGAGAGAAATTTTGCACTTTGCAAGCCGCTATTAAAAACCTCATCCACATACTTCTTATAAATCCAAGGTGCACCAAACCAATTTATTGGAGTTTGCAAAATGATAATATCTGCTTCAATGTGTTTTTCTACTTCTTCATTTGCATCATAACCATTTTCCACTTTGGTTTCTAACACTTCAAACCCTTTCTCTATAAAAAAATCTTTAGCTTTCTGGTTAAATGAATCATTTAGTAACCCTTCTGACCAGTTAGGATAAGTTAAATGCGTATTGATTAATAGTACTTTTTTTGCTGAAGTCATTGTAATTCTTATTTAATGTTCTGATTATTTATTTTGATTAAAGACCGAATACATTTTTTAAGTATTTAGGATAGTTTTCTAAATCTTCTTTAATATGTCTGTTATGGAAAACATCGTAGCAAAAGTACCCTGGAAGTACAGTATAACCTATAAATGAATAATTAGCGCCAATGTTAAATAGTGCATCATCGGCACTCTTACCTTTCCAAAGTGGTTGTTTTGCATTGTTAAAACTTTCTTCCGGTGCGTTCCAAGTTGCAGAAAGTAAAAATAGTTTCCCTTGCATTTTTCCACCTGTTCCATATTCTTTAGATGGATTGGTTTCTGACCGGCCATCACCACTAAGAAATTTTGACTCTTCATTGCGCTTGTAAAAACTTCATCTACATATTTTTTATAAATCCATGGGGTGTTTTCCCAATTTACAGGGGTTTGCAACACCACAATGTCTGCTTTCAGGTGTTTTTCAACTTCTTCATCCACATGATAACTATCTTCAATTTTCGTTTCCAGCACGTTAAAATTTTGAGAAAGAAAAAACTCTTTGGCTCTTGCATGGAACGCGTTATTGAGTTTTCCTTCAGATAAGCCAGGATAGGTTAAGTGAGCATTAATGAGCAATACAGTCTTTTTCTTACGGATTTCTAGTAATGTGGTTTGGGCATTAATTTTTACTGAGAACACTAAAAGCAAGATTATTAGTGTCGGAAAGATTTTATATTTCATTTGTATGTTCTATTATCATGCAAAATTAACTGCAGCAGAAAAAACACACAGAAACAGATTACCAGAAAAAAAAGAAACAAATTACTGATAAACAAAAAACGCCTTTTAGGGGCGTTGTAATTTAATTTTGAAGGTGAGCATCCAGTTTCGTTCGATATTCTTTGGGTGTGGAGCCAACCATTTTTTTGAAGAATTTTGAAAAGTAATTGGGGTATTCAAAGCCTAATTCATAAGCAACTTCGGCCGTATTTAGTTTTTGATTTTCAACCAATAACGCTTTAGCTCTCTTAATTACAAAGTCATGAATATTCTCAAGTGCCGATTTTTGGGTGAAGTGTTTAATAATATCACCCAAGTAATTTGCTGTGAGACCTAGTTTATCTGCAAAATATTGGACACTTGGAAGTTGGTTTACGGTTGAGCATAATAATCAACAAGGCTTTGCTGAAAATCGCTTACAATGTAATTATATTGCTTCGGGTCAGTTGAGAATTGTCGTTTATAAAAGGCTTCTACTAATGAAACTAAAACATTCACATAAGACAAAAGAACTGCAGAATTTCTTGTTTCGCTTTTGTAATATTTCATCATCAATTTAAAAACATCATTAATTTCCTGCACTTCTTCATTGGTTAAATAAAGTGCTTCATGTTGCCCGTAATCCAGGTAGCTTTTAAATAAAAACCTATTTTCTTCAATGATTTTCTTGGAAAGTTGTAAGTACATCCCTTCATAAGTCGGCTCCACATCCCAGCCTTCGTTAACAACCATCTCTGGACTATTGAAAAATATAGCTGTAATTGGTTTTTTCTCAGGTGTATTTTTATTTTTAAGATTGATCTTGATGGAAATTCTGTAAAAATCGACGGCAATAGCTTCCGACTTTAATCGCATATTAGGTGGATCGTAGTAGCCTACATCAATATCGTTATCCAAAGGTTTTTGTAAACCCAGGTATTCGTTATAGGAGACGAAGTTTTTAAAAGTTTCCATTTGTAAAGATATTAATATAACAATATCGAATGCAACATCTAATTTATCCTGCATCACTAATTTTGTTCAGGGTTTATCATAAAACAGCAGTTTCAAAATTGCGCTGCCTACGGAGATTTTACCCTTGAAGTATTAATTCTTATCCAGAGATGGTTATGAGGAAATTTTAGCTGAAACTATATCTGATGCCTATCATAGCGCAATGAAAAAATCGCCATACTTGAATCCAAACTGGCAGAGCTCAACACTGAAAACTAGCAATATTAATGAAGCTAGGTTTACTTTATCAAAATTCCAGTATTGAAGGCAAAAAGATATTTGATAGTACACATCTTCCGGAAAATGGAATACTGTGGATACCGATGTCGAACGCCAAAAAAATCTTAATACAAGAGTGTGCTGCACTGAAAATCAGATGTTACCGACAAAAAAAATGGGACAAAACCATTCGAAAATGTTCTTGTCCCATTGGGGTGGCTGATGGGGCTCGAACCCACGACCCTCGGCACCACAAACCAATACTCTAACCAACTGAGCTACAGCCACCGTGTTTTTTAGTGTCACAAAAGTACGACTTTTAATATTTCTTGCAAATATTTTTTCCATTTATTCGTCGCAAAAAACATAACCAATTATATCACAGCCAATTTAATTAAAAAACGATATCCGTTATTATTTCAGCCGACATTATTGTTACTTAAATTTCCAACATTTAAAAGTATTTTTATCCTTGATTTCTATCGCTAAACAAACCAACCAATCATTCTTTATGAAAAAAACTTTTACACTTTTATGGTGTCTTTTATTTTCAACATTGCTGCATGCGCAAAGCAATCCTCAATGGATGCGTTACCCTTCCCTATCTCCTGACGGAAATACAGTAGCTTTTACTTACAAGGGCGATCTGTACCGTGTAGCCAGTAGTGGCGGTACTGCCCAGCAGCTTACCTTTCATGAAGCACATGATTTTATGCCGCAATGGAGTAAAGATGGAAAACAAATCGCATTTGCATCCGATCGGTATGGAAACTTCGATGTATTTGTGATGGCTGCAAATGGTGGTGTTGCAAAACGGCTCACCTATCACTCTGCAGATGAATATCCTTTCAGTTTTAGCTACGACAATAAATCTGTGGTATTCGGTGGTGTAAGGCAAGATGAAGTGAGTCATCGTCAATTCCCAACTGCATCTCAACCAGAACTTTACAGTGCACCGGTAGATGGCGGACGTGTTGATCAAATTTTTACCATTCCTGCTGAATATGTTCAAAGCAGCAAAGATGGTTCTAAAATGATTTATCATGATAAAAAAGGTGGGGAGAACGAGTGGCGGAAACATCATACCTCATCAGTTACCCGGGCGATTTGGTTATTTGATCAAAAAACTAATAAGCATACCCAAATCAGTACTTTTTATGGAGAAAACAGAAACCCGGTATTTGCTGATAATGAACAAAATATTTATTACCTGAGTGAAGAAAGCGGATCGTTTAACGTTCATAAAATGCCGCTAAAAGGAAGTTCAAAAAGTGAACAAGTCACTAAATTCAAAAAATTTCCAGTGCGATTTTTAAGTATCGCCAATAATGGTCTTCTATCTTTTGGTTACGACGGAGAAATTTACACACTAAAGCCTGGTTCCACACCTCAGAAAATAAACATTACCATTAATACACAGGAGAAAATGAATAATGATGCCTTTATTACCATAAACGGCGGCGTTAGAGAGATGTCTGTTTCTCCTGATGGTAAGGAAGTAGCTTTTATTGCACGTGGAGAAGTTTTCATTACTTCAGTAGATGGAAAAATGACCAAAAGGATTACCAATACACCTGAGCAGGAACGCTTTGTAGAATTTGCGCCTGATGGAAAATCAGTGGTTTATGCAAGCGAAAGAGAGGGTAAATGGCGCATCTATGAAACCAGAAAATCTCGTAAAGAAGAGCCTTATTTTTTTGCTGCCACGCTACTGGAAGAAAAACCTTTGGTAAGCAACAGCAATGATAATTATATGCCTAGTATTTCTCCTGATAGGAAAAAAAATCGCTTACATTGAAAACCGAAGATCATTGAAAGTGATGGAATTGGGCAATAAGCAAACTGTTACCCTGCTTACGCCAGATCAATTATATTATATGCAGGATGGCGATCAATATTTCACCTGGAGCCCGGACAGCAAATGGATTTCGGCAACATACAGGCCAACCATGTCTAACGGTGAAGTGGTATTGCTTGATGCAGCTGGAAAACAACCCATGAAAAACCTAACGAAAAGTGGCTATGGCGATGGTAATGCAAAATGGGTAAATGATGGCAAACAATTAATTTGGTTCAGTAACCGCGACGGTATGAAAGCTCATGCCAACAGCGGTTCCTCGCAACGAGATGTTTACGGCCTATTCTTAACCAAAGATAGCTGGGAACGATTTAACCTCAGTAAAGATGATTTTGCCTTACTTAAAGACATCGAAACCACTGAAAAGAAAGCAAAAGAGGAAGCAGCCAAGAAAGCCGTTAAAGATCCGAAGGCGAAACCTGTAAAAGTAGATTCAACGGTAGTTTTTGATTGGGATGGTATCGATAATCGCAAAGCTAGATTAACCATCCATTCATCCTCTTTAAGCGATGCCGTACTTTCTAAAGATGGTGAAAAACTGTATTATTTAGCCAGCTTCGAAAAAGGAAGTAACCTATGGAGCACTAATCTGCGCACCAAAGAAACTAAAATGGAGATACCACTGGATGGAATGGGTGGCAATTTATCATGGGACAAAGCACAGAAAAATCTTTATTTATTGAGCGGCGGGCGAATCTCAAAAATTAATCCTGAGAACAATAAACGCGAACAGATTAATATTGATGGTGAAGTTGAGGTGAATGCAGAAGCAGAAAGAAACTATATGTTTGAACACGTTTGGCTCCGTAATAAAGGTATGTTTTACACGCCTACGATGCATGGAGCTGATTGGGACGCCCTGAAACCTGCCTATCAAAAATACTTACCACATATTGGAAACAGTTATGAATTTGCAGAGATGCTTTCTGAATTACTAGGAGAACTCAATGTTTCACATTCGGGAGCAAGATACACCAGAACCATCACAAATGCTGATGCGACAGCATCTTTAGGTGTGTTAGCAAATTATAAAAACGAAGGCAATGGCATTTTGATTGATGAGGTAATTTCAGGCGGGCCACTCGACCGGACAAAATTCAATGTTAAACCCGGGATGATTATCGAGAAAATAGATGGTCAGTTAATAGAGGCTAATCAGGATGTGGCAAAATACCTGAATAGAAAAGCTGACCAGTTTACATTATTGGAAATCCTTGACCCTAAAACTAAGCAAACCCAACAAATTACAATTAAGCCCATCAGTTTAATGATGGAAAACCAATTGCTTTACAAACGGTGGGTCAAAATTAATCAGCATGAGGTAGATAGTTTAAGTAAGGGCCAGTTGGGCTATGTACACATCCCCGGCATGAGCGATGGACCCTACCGGAATGTATATGAAGAAATGATGGGCAAGTTTGCAGATCGTAAAGCAGTTATCGTTGATACCAGATTTAATGGTGGCGGCGATCTGGTTTCAGACCTTGCCATGTTCTTTACTGGTCAAAAGTTTTTAGATTACGCAACTGCACAACGCTCCGTAGGGTACGAACCAACTTTTAGGTGGACAAAACCTACACTAGCGATGTTTAATGAAGCCAACTACAGCGATGGCCATTGTTTCTCATGTGGATATACCGATTTGGGAATTGGAAAAACCGTAGGCATGCCCGTACCAGGCACCTGTAGTTTTGCCGGTTGGGAAGCGCTTCCTGATGGTACCCGCTGGGGTTCAGTACCCATCAGCGCTAAAAACAAGGCGGGTGAATGGTTGGAAAATCATGAAACCAAACCCGATATTCAGGTTAAAAATATGCCAGGCGTGATCGACAAAGGCAAAGATCAGCAGTTAGAGGTAGCAATTAGTGAACTCCTTAAAATTGCAAAATAACGAAATCTATCCCTGAAGAGCTTCTTCCTCTTCAGGGATTTTTTTTCATTCTTCTGGTCATATGCTTTTAATTTCAGACTGAAAACTTAGCTTTGCTGAAGATTATGAGTGTGTACGT
>NZ_AJLG01000035.1 GCF_000258495.1 Pedobacter agri PB92 | reverse complement strand
ACGTACACACTAGACCGTTGAATGTCAAAAATAAAATAACCATCCAAAGCGGACGATCCCATCTTAAAAAAAATATCATTGCGAATCTCAGCCATTAATTTGATTGTTTATTGTTAAAAACCTAAAATAAAGGGCATTGTTTTAGCCTTAAAAGAATGCTTGCTAATCGATAATTCCATTAGCATAAGCAAAACGCATCAATACTGCAGTGTTTCTGGCTCCTGTTTTATCAATCAAACTTTGCCTGTGCCCTTCAACAGTACGTTTGCTGATAAATAACTTATCAGCCATTTCTACATTGGTTAAGCCTTGCCCAATCAGTTGTAAAATCTCTATCTCTCGTGAAGAAAAATCGCTGCTACGCATTTTAAAGTTTGGAACAAGTTCTTTTTCAATGACGTGATCAATAATGGGTATGGCCAGGCTGGAACAGATATAGCGTTCTCCAACCATTAACCTGCTAATGGCAAAAAAAAGTTCGTCGGCATCAACTGATTTGGTTAGAAACCCACGGGCGCCTGCCTTTATGGTTTGATAAAGATTGGCATCACTTTCCATCATCGACATAATCAAAAACAGGGATTTGAGGATATGATTGTTTCAGTTCGGTTAACATGGTGATGCCATCCATGACAGGCATACCAATGTCAGAAACAATTAAATCAGGAATCAATCCTTTATTCAAAGCATCAATCACCTCTTGCCCATTGCTGGCCTCATGTAATACCTGGTATTGTTGTGTAGATTCTAATAGCATCTTAACGCCGTTTCTAATCACTTTGTGATCTTCGGCCAATATGATCTGTTTCATTTATTTTGTTGTTGGCAATTTCTTCACTAACATGAGATCTGGTATGATCAAGCACTGTGTCAACATAAGTTATTCCATATAGTTTTAACAGAATTTACCGCCCGAATTCACCAAATAAAATGGCAATAAAAAGCCGGATGCGATCAGGCATCCGGCGGTTATTTGTTTGTGTGTTGTTTATTATTTTGAATAATCACTCCATTGCGCAATGCCATCTGGCTCAGCCGCAATTACCTCCGCACTTTTTTCTTCACTCATCTGTTTATTTAATTCTTCTGTTTCTTCCAGCTCCAAGGTCTTATCATCATCCATATTGGTTAAGCCTTCCGTTTCCTGAACGAAAGCAGCCGGATCTGAAACAAACTCCCATTCTTTATTCATGCCAGGCATTTCGCCTTCATTCCATGGTCCGGTGAATGATTTCTCTGGAGAAAGATTGAAATATTGCTGTGTAAATCTTGGATCTGCCTGCAATACACCTGGCGGAAAATTCGGTTGAATGGTATCCAGCGCTGCTTCAAACATTTTATAATGCGCCACTTCGCGGGTCATTAAAAACGAAAGTGTTTCTTTTACGTAAGGATCATCAGTAAATTTCATCAAGTGTTCATAAACTAATTTCGCTCTTGATTCTGAAGCCAGATTACTTCTTAAATCGACAGTTAAATCACCATTGGAATGAATATATGAAGCACACCACGGAATACCCTGGCTATTGGCTAACCGTGGACCGCCACTGCTTAGCATCACAAAATGTGGATTTGCAGATAGCGCAGCGTGAATAATATTCTCTTTGGCCGCCTTCCCATCAAGAACCTGCATAATTTCTGATGAATCAGCAGCATCTTTTAGTGAACCATTTACACCTTTGAGCAGCATTTGAATCGTTGCACCTACAATCTCCAGGTGACTAAATTCTTCGGTAGCAATATCCATCAGCATATCATACTTATCTGGATGGGGTTGCTTTGCACCAAATGCCTGTGTAAAATATTGCATCGCTGCTGCAAGTTCGCCGTTCTCACCGCCGAACTGTTCTAAAAGAATATTTGCGAAAACAGGGTCAGGCCTGGAAACCCTTGCATTGAACTGCAGGTCTTTTGAATGATGGAACATAAGCTTTGTGTTTTGTTAATGAAAACTGTTGATCAATCTTCTCACTATACACCATAAAAAAAGAGGAATGGTTTGCGGTATTGTCAAAACACGTACTAAAATTAAAATGAGTATTTAGCAAGGTTGAGTACCTGCTATTACAGCAACAAAACAACAACAAATCGGGTACTTTATTTATGCTGTTCAATCAAACTAAGCAGTGGTTTCGTATGTCGTAATTGGTATGATAATCAAAAATTCACTAAACAGATTGCAAAGTCTGGTTGCCAGTAAACAGGCAAGGGCTGACTACATCAAATTAACTACACCCTTAGGAAATCTGTTCGCTGCAAGTGGTATCATATTATCAATATTAAGTATCATATTTTTTTATAAAGGTTGTATTGAGCATTCGAAATTTAATTATGCATTCCTGGTTTATGGAATTTGCCTGGGTTTATTGGCAAGCATCGCGATACTTTTTTCAGTAAAAATTAACGATCGATTAATTAAAGATACTGGTCGACAAACTATGAAGTGATAGATCGCCTAAACACTAAGTTTTCAGTTACAAATTAAATCTTTAAAATGAAGGTTTTTGGCAGCGAATTGATTAGCCTCTACAATGGTGATATTGTAATGATCATCTTAGCAGTTGATGAAATGGACTGTGAGCGACTTTATCATTATTTAACCATCGATGCATATGAGTTTAAAAAGCATATTGCCGAGCATCTTCCTGAAGTTACTTATCTATCTGTAGGGTTTAAAAACCCGAATGGAAAACTAGAATGGAATAAAAACTATATAGAGCTACCCAAATGGTACGATCTTAATTGATCAAATGATAAATGTAATACAGTTACGAAAAACTTGACCATTAATCATAACGCTGGGCTTTGCTTTAACGACTTGCAATGGTAAATAGGCAAATTAGAAGAAGGCTGAAAATATGAACCGCTACACAGATTCAACCATTTTGGATACGAATACAATAGATAGTACCCAACCTAACTTCCTTGCAGATTCGACCACAATGCACTTGCGAATGCCGCACATTAAATAAAATAATTTTAATGGAAGATATGTTTGCATTATTCCTTTATGGCAAACATTTTTGATTTTTAATCCGTTTCTATTTAAAATTTGAATGGGAACAATTGTTTTTTTTTGGCGATAGTCTGACTGCTGGTTACGGTCTCAAGGATCCACTCAAAGAGTCATTACCTGCCAGAATCGGTCAGATTTTAATGAGTGAGGGTATGGATTATCATGTTATTAATGCGGGTATTAGTGGTGATACTTCTGTTTCAGGGTTGAACCGTTTACCCGACACTTTAAAAATCGATACAGATATTTTTGTACTGGAACTTGGCGCCAATGATCTGTTGCGTGGGCATCCGGCAGCGCTGGTAAGCCATAACTTACAAAAAATAATTTCAGCAGTAAAAGCAACTCATCCTGCAGCAGATATCCTTATTTTAGGAATGAAACTTCCTTTTTGGATACCAGATGAACGGGCGCCTGGTTATCGCCGCATTTATCAGGATTTAGCAGTACAAAATCATTGTGAACTTGTACCCTATTTGCTAGATGGAATTGAGGGAAGAAAACATCTGAATATGTATGATGGTGTTCATCCGCTGGCAGAAGGCTATAAGATTATGGCAGATACGGTTTGGCCAACGTTAAAAAAATGATCAAAGATAGAACGTAAATTAAAGAAAGGTGGAAATTACTCCACCTCTCCTTCTCCAAGTCCTTCTAAAAACCATCCAGATTTATAATCAAATTTTGCTGATTTCGAACCCGATTCATTTCTGACTTCACTGGTAAAATCGTGTGCAATAATTTGCTCTGCTTCTAAAAGTTGTTTGGCCATGATGCTGTATTCCTCAGGATCCAAACCTTCTTTAATAATATAACTTGGCGCACCTGTTTCCGACCAAATGGTATCGATAAGTGCCTCGTCAAATTTGTGCCTAACCAGACTTAAATCGGGATTTTCTGCTTTCATAGGATGTTTATTATTGGATTACAATTTTAGTTAAGGATGTCCGCTTCCACCAGCAGCACCATAAATTTGTCCGGTAGCGTAGCTTGCATCGCTTGCAGCTAACTGCACATAAATAGATGCTAATTCAGCAGGCTGGCCGGGTCTGCCCAGAGGTGTCTGTGCTCCGAATTCTACAATGGCGTCTTGCGGCTGTCCGCCACTTGTTTGCAGGGGTGTCCAAACCGGACCTGGCGCTACGCCGTTAACGCGAATACCTTTCGGACCCAGTTGTTTGGCAAGCGACTTAACGAAAGCTACGTTTGCTGCCTTGGTTTGTGCATAATCAAACAAATTCTCAGATGGATCGTAAGCCTGAACAGATGAGGTTGCAATGATTACAGCGCCTTCAGGTAAATGTGGCAAAGCAGCTTTGGTAATCCAGAACGGTGCGTAAATATTGGTTTTAATGGTTTCATCAAATCCCTCTTCGGTTAAATCGAGCAACGATTCTACCGCTTGTTGATGCCCCGCGTTATTCACTAAATATCGATTCCTTCCAGTTTTTCAACCGTTTGTTCAACCAATTGCTTACAGAAAGATGGATCGGTAATATCACCGGGAATACCATAACCTTGCCTTCCGGCTGATTTTATTAAAGCGATTACTTCATCAGCATCAGATTGTTCCTCTGGCAAATAATTAATCACCACATCTGCCCCTTCTCTGGCGTAAGCAATAGCCGCTGCCCTTCCAATTCCCGAGTCGCCTCCGGTAATCAACGCTTTCCGCCCCAGTAACCTTCCTGATCCCTGGTAGCTATTTTCTCCATGATCAGGTACAGGCAACATTTTCGAGGAAAGCCCCGGAACTTCCTGTGGCTGCTTTTCAAAAGGTGGTTTCGGATATTTATTTAACGGATTTTCAATGGTTTTTCGATTCTGTTCCAGCATAATATTTATCTTTTTAATGTTATTTGTTTATTGGAGATTCAGGCACAAAATATCGTTTGCGAATCATAAACCTCCGTTTAAGCAACAGCAGGAAATCAAAATTTGTTCAGAATAAATCGACAAGGCGAAGAAAACAGCCATACGAACATCCATCCAGTCTACCTATCAATTTTAAAAAAACCAAGTGCGCTCTGAAATGTTATGGTATAAAACTTAAAATACAAACGATGACAGACGAGAAAAAACAGCAGGCAATCAAATTATTAAAACAAGGACTTGAAACCGTTGAAGAACGCGAATACACAGAGATTGCGGAAGTTCCTACAGAAGATGAAAATCGGTTTGAAGTGAAATATAGCTTTGTACACGACGGCATTGAGGGGATATTCACTGTTATTGGCGAGCGTGCAAATGCTGACGACGAAGAGGAGCTAAAAATTAATCTGCTAAGTGAATTTGCAGATGATTCGCTACATTACGATTCGGCTACTGCAAAAGAGCAGGTAGATAACGATTTGATTAATGTAGAAGAGTATTTACATCGCCATATCAACGAAGGTTAAATAGAAAACTAGCATAACAACGGAAGGCAAATCAAACACCTTCTGTTGTTATCTTCGTTAATATTTTATAGCTCACTTAAAATAGTCAAAAGCTTCTCTAAAGCTAAATCACGCTGTTCAAACTCCTGAAATAAAAAAGGAAATGACCCTTTCATGGTATCGATATGGATTTCAGGAAAATCCTTACTCAGTATCCGGTCCTCATGATCATATTGAACAAGATCTTTGGGTCTGACCATAATAATACTATCAATTTTGATAAAAGTGTTTTGTACGCGGACGAATTTTCCATGTTGTGAAATGGGCATGTTGATTTGGTTTAGTTTAGTTGCTACAAATTTGAGCATCGGCCAGCCCAGAATCAAGCGCTAAACTATGATATCATAGAATGAACAGCGATGAATGATGATTTTTATTGATATTTATCAAATCGAGGTGATTCTCACACCATTTTGTGATTTAAAAGACTTGAAAAGCAAATGATCACTGATCTTTTCAGCAGATCATATCAATAAAATCGCATGTCCTAAAAATTTGTGGTCAATGATATTCGAAATACATTGTTGAAGGTGTTTTTTTCCTCACCTTGATCGGCCATTAAACCGTAATCGAAACTAGTTTCTATATTTTCGCTAAATCGATAACCAATTGAAACATACGGCCTGTTTTGATCGAAAAGATGCCCGTTTGCATATTGGCGGTTTAACACATTTAAAAAAAGTTCATTTTGTAAGCCTGCAAACAGGCCGGTAGTAAAATCTTCGTTGGCAGAGATTGGAAACTGGACAGCTGCGAAACCCCTTGCCCGCATGGCAAGATGGGAACCTGAATCTTGCAGAAATCGCTGTTCGAAACGCCCACGCAACTGAACCTCAATACGTTTGATCTTAAACTCATATTGGTATTGTTGATAGATCCGATGTTCATATTCATATTCTTCACCATCGGGCCAATCTCCTTTGTAAGCATAACCCAAAGCAATGCTATGCTGATCATTAATGTTATAAGCTAAAGCTGTACGTAATAAAAGCGTATTTATTTGATTCAGGTTTTGCTCCGACCGGCTTTGAACATCTGCCAGTATATTGAAACGATCGTTAATTTTTTGCGTATGCGTTACAAAAAGCCAGAACTGTTTCGGCCCGCTTTGAGCAAAAGAAAAGGATTGAAAAGCTCCAGCAACAAATAGTAACAGAACTGTTTTTTTGATCTTCATGTGTTTAGCCAACATCAAAAAACTATTAAAAGTTTTGCTCACTAAAGCTGCAGTATTTTTAGCTTACCAGATGCTACACTTGCTATAGCTTTGAAGTCGCGAATTTTTGCTACTGGGTTAAACAGGTATATAACGCAACCCATGGTCCGATTTGAGTAGCATCATACCCAATCTATATTTAAGCAAAACTTATCGCATTTTTTTCGTGTTGACTTGAAAAATCCCTACCATGAAGAAAAATTATTTAAAAATCAGTGCTGCATTAATCATGCTAAGCACATCGCTTGTCCAGGCGCAGCGAGGCCTCCCGCCAAAGGATGTCACTAAATCTTTATCTGTAACTAAATATGCACAGGTATTAGAATTTAAGCCTGAAATGTTAAAACTTTTGAAAACACCGCCGGGTTGGCAGGTAAGCCTTGCCGCATCTGGTTTGGGTAAACCTCGAATGCTCTACACCAGCCCAGCAGGAAAGGTTTATGTAACGCGAAGAGATGGTGGCGATGTATTGTTGCTTGATGACTCGAATAAAGATAATAAATTCGAAAATCTGATTACCGTTGTCTCTAATTTTAAAGGAGTTCATGGCATTACCATGAAAGATAACTGGATGTACATTTGCAACAGCAATGAGCTCCGCCGCTATCCTGTTAAACCAGATGGCACCTTAAATGTTTATGGAGCAGAAACATTGATCAAAGATCTCCCTGACGGTGGTCAGCACCCTAACCGAACGATGGATTTTGGCCCTGATGGAATGCTTTACATTAGCGTAGGCTCGCTTTGCAACGATTGTAAAGAAAGCGATAAGGAAACTGCAACCATGTTACAGGTTGATCCAAAAACGTGGGGCAGGAAGATTTTTGCGAGTGGTTTAAGAAATACCATCGGCTTTGATTGGCATCCGCAAACGAAAGAACTTTGGGGTATAGATAATGGCGGAGATACCAAGGGCAGTGATTGGCCACCGGAGGAAGTGAACCGCATTATTATGGGGGCAGATTATGGGTTTCCTTACGCATACGGTAAACAGGAGGTAGATAAAAGCCGTGAAGATCCTGCCGGAAACACCAAAGAAGCAGTTGTAAAAAATACGCAACCCTCAATACTGGAATTAACTGCCCACATGGCTCCTATTGGCTTCACATTTTTTCGCGGAGCAGCTAATATTCCTGCAGAGTGGTCGGGTGATGGGTTGGTTGCATGGCATGGCTCTTGGAACGCCGATAAACCTGTTGGATTTAAAGTACAGCGCATTCATTTTGAAAATGGTGTAGCCGTAAAAGCTGAAGATTTCTTAACAGGCTTTTTGCAGGGAGAATCCCGCTTTGGCAGACCTGCAGGAATCACGGTAACGAAAGAAGGAACAATTTACATTTCGGACGATGCCGCCGGAAATATTTACGCCATCAGAAAAACAAATTAATTATGAGAGCATTAACCTATATCTGCTTAGCAGTAGTTTGCGTGGCTACAGTAGCAGCGATTAAACCTGAACCAACGCCAAGAATTGAATTTGATGCATTGGAAAGCTATCCTGAAGGCATTGCATTCGATCAAACCAAGAATGTTTACTATGTATCTTCCGCCCGTTTGGGCAATATTGGCCAGGTAAGTCCTCAAGGGATGTACAGCGTATTGCATGCTGACACAACATTGAAATCTACTTATGGCTTGAAAATCCATCCTGATGGTAAAAAACTTTATGCCTGTGTAAGTGATGCAAATTATAGCAAATTCACTAATCCTGCTACGAGAATGAAAATGGCCAGATTAATTGCCATTGACATTCAATCTGGCAAAAAAGTCTCAGATGTTGATTTGTCGGCACTTTTACCTGGAAAACATTTCGCGAACGATCTGGCTTTCGATAACCAGAAAAATGCTTACGTTACAGATAGTTTTGCCGGTGCCATTTACAAAGTAACGCCAGATGGAAAGGCATCAGTATTTGCTAAAGATGATTTATTTAAAACTGAAGGTGTAGGATTAAATGGCATCGTTTTTCATCCTGATGGTTATTTAATCGTTGATAACAGCTCAAAAGGGCAACTCTTCAAAGTAATGCTTAACAATCCTAAATCCGTTCAAAAAATTATGATCGATCAATATTTTTTAGGTGCGGACGGTTTATTGTTGAAAGACAAAAACAATCTTACTATGGTTGTTAATGGCGGAAATGATAAAATTTATCAACTTACGAGCAACGATAACTGGCAAACTGCCGCGGTTAGCGCAGCTACTGCATCAACAGATCGTTTTACCTATCCTTCTACAGCAACTTCAAACGGCGCAGATATTTGGATTATGAATGCGCAATTCAATCAGCTATTGGATAGCAATTCGGTGCCAGTAAAGAAATTTGCCATTCAGAAAGCAATCTTCAAACCAATGAAACCGTAATTTCATAAATTTTGATCAGATTAAAAGTCGGCTCAAACACTTTAGCATAGATATAGTACTGGCATATTTACGACGCATCAGTACTGAGATGAAATAACCCATTATAAAGACGTGATTGCGGAGCATCCTTTGGTTTGGTAAATACGCGTTTACAATAGGTTTATACGTATTTTTTGATGAACTGTTGACAAATATCAACAATGTATTGACTAGAGTTTTCCTATTTTATATTATTGTATCCGACAATTAAGTCGAGCAACCAATGGATGACGGTTTGCTCCCTTTCGGATGAAAGATAAGATCCCTCCCGACTTCTGTCGTGAGGGATTTTTGCATTAATCATAATACAAAAACAATTGCATCTCATATCAGAGGTTACCCAAACATTTTACTTCGATCCGGGTTTGATTTAAGATCCCTTTTTAAAGTAGATTTTGCTGAAGCGCTTATTCATGAAACAACTATTCTTATCAATCCTCTGTGTGCTGATTTTTATTAATCAAAAAGTACATGCCCAATTCAATTTCGAACAATTAATTCAGGCAGGTCCGGCCGACGTTGAAAAACTTGTTGAAGCTTATTCTCAGCCACTTCTTTATGGATTTGGTTTAGGCATGAACAGTGGGTGGACCAATACTGCACAAACATTAGGTCCGTTACATTTCGATCTTAGAATTATGGCAACTGGCTCACTGGTACCTAAATCTAAACAGACTTTTGATGTTACCAGCATCGGCCTTTCCAGTAATCTCCGCCCTGCAGATCCAAGTAAAATTAAGTCGCCAACGTTTACCGGCGACCGCTACAACAATGGTCCTTATATGGATTTGTTTGATGGAAATGGCAATAAACTTATCTCGTTTGAACTTCCGAGTGCAGTAATCGAAGACCTTATACCTACACCTCAGGTTCAACTTACTGTAGGTTTTCTGGCCAATACAGAACTGATGTTAAGAGCAGCACCAAAAATTAAACTTGGAGAACGATTTGGATCGGTCTCCTTATTCGGCCTTGGAATTAAGCACAATCTCGTGAGGGATTTTATTCCTAAAGATGTGAAGAAAACCCCGTTTGATCTCTCTATACTCGCCGGATTCAATGTTCTTAATTATGGTAGAACACTTAATCTGCAACCATTGCCCGGCATGATTCCGGAAAATAGCCAGCAAGCAACAGACTTCACTGGTCAGGAGATTTACGGAAGATTTGACAACTACCTTCTGCAAACTACTCTTTCCAAAGAAATCGGTTTCTTTAGTCCATTTGTTTCACTAGGCTATAGCATATCATCTGCAACGCTGGGTTTAAGAGGAAATTTTCCCATTCCGAACAGCATACGTGATAACCAGGTCGCGTACATTACCTACACTGACCCATTTGAACTGAAAAGAACCTACCTTAAAACGCTACGTGGAGATGTAGGCTTTCAACTAAAACTTCCTGTTGTCCGCCTATATGGCTCATATGGCTTTTCGGGTGGTTATGGCATGCTAAGTGCAGGTATCGGACTTGGGTTTTAGTTTTTCTCGATCTCTTTTAAGCTATCCATTTTTTTGTAGGCAAGAAAACCTTTAATATCTTCGAAATGTTCGCGAACACGCTTGTTACCAAATTCAAATACTTTTTCTACCAGCCCATCCAAGAAATCCCTATCGTGTGAAACCAGGATAAGTGTACCATCAAAATCTTTCAAAGCATCTTTGATAATATCTTTCGTCTTCATATCGAGGTGATTGGTTGGCTCATCCAGTATCAAAACGTTTACCGGCTCCAACAATAATTTAATCATCGCCAATCGGGTTTTTTCACCTCCTGAAAGTACTTTCACTTTTTTAGTCGTATCATCTCCACTAAACATAAAAGCACCTAAAAGATCTTTAATTTTGACAGTTCCTTCACCCATCGGGATCTGATCAATGGTATCGAACACGGTAAGATTTTCATCTAACAAAGCGGCCTGATTTTGAGCAAAATAGCCTATTTTAGCATTGTGACCAACTTTTAAACTTCCTTCAAAATCGATTTCGCCCATAATCGCTTTAATCATGGTGGACTTACCTTCGCCATTCTTACCAACGAAGGCTACTTTCTCTCCACGTTCGATTACCAGATTCGCTTTCTGAAAAACCACATGATCGCCATAAGTTTTAGTAAGCTCTTCTACCATTACCGGATATTGCCCTGAGCGAGGCGACGGTGGAAACTTTAATCTTAAAGCGGATGTATCTACTTCGTCAATTTCTATCACCTCCAGCTTTTCGAGCATTTTCACACGCGATTGTACCTGAAGCGTTTTGGAATAGGTTCCTCTAAAGCGATCAATAAATTCCTGGTTATCGGCAATAAATCTTTGTTGTTCTTCGTAGGCTTTCAGCTGGTGTATTCGTCTATCTGCCCGTAATTGTAAATAGTGACTGTACTTGGCTTTGTAATCGTATATCCTGCCCATCGTTACTTCAATCGTACGATTCGTGATATTATCTACAAACGCCCTATCGTGAGAAATTACCATTACAGCCTTGGCAGAATTAATCAGGAAATCCTCCAGCCATTGAATACTTTCAATATCCATGTGGTTGGTGGGCTCATCCAACAGAATCAAATCAGGCTTTTGAAGCAGAATTTTAGCAAGTTCAATACGCATACGCCATCCGCCTGAAAATTCAGAGGTTTGGCGGGTAAAATCCTTCCTTTCAAAACCCAAGCCTTTGAGCACTTTTTCCACCTCCGCATCATAATTTACTTCTTCAATCGAATAAAACTTTTCACTCAGTTCTGAAACCCTTTCGATTAGTTTCATGTAATCGTCACTATCATAATCAGTCCGAACAGTAAGCTGTTCATTCAGTTCATCAAGTTCCTTTTGCATTTGGTTTACCTCCTGAAAAGCTTTCATAGTTTCTTCAAACACCGTAAGCTTATCTTCGGTAAGCAAATGCTGGGGTAAATATGCAATAACCGCATCTTTTGGTCCGGTAACACTACCTGAAGTAGGTTTTGCAACATCAGCAATAATTTTCAAAATGGTCGACTTTCCCGCTCCATTTTTGCCCATCAAGGCAATTTTATCGTTTTCGTTTATGGAAAAAGTTACGTCGCTGAAGAGCGTGGTTCCGCCAAATGAAACGGAGATGTTGTTTACATTAATCACAGTAGAAATATTGAAATTTCTGCAAAGATAAAAGAAAGACCTTAATTTATAACCACCAACGGCAGTTATATATTAAGGTCTTCATGTCGTTTTTAGTAGGTGTCATTCAACCTACATTTGAACAAAAATAATAAATATTGTTATTTCGCTTTATCTATGCGAGTTTCACTCGGCCCGCCATAATAAACAGAGCGCTCGTTAAAAGTTGTTTTACCCCTATCAACCTGTAAATCCATGGTAAACGATACTTCCATTTTATCGGTATATTTTAATGGTTTACCTTCATTATCGTAAAAAACAACCTGGTCCATGGTAAAGGTTTCTGGGGCATCAAACTCATTTTTACCTGTTCCATTGGCTATAGGCATTAAGGCAAGCATTTTACCTTTTCCTCCTGGCGCTTCGTAGAAACCAATTTGTGGCAACTGGCTATCATTGCTCACGCCGCCTCTCACGGTAATATCGCCATCGATAAACGGATATCCCACGATAGCGAACCGTTTACCATTATTCTCTTTTACCTGGTTTAACGCCTGATACTGTTCAAAATTTACCACTTGTCCTTTCTCTTTGTTTTGACTACATGAAACAAGTATTGCAGATGCAATAGCGACAAGAAACATTCTTTTCATATTTGTATTATCTAAGTTAATTAATTAGTCTGTTTTAAATTAGTTGAGCAAACCTGATACTTTGAGGTTTGGATAACGTTCACCCAGTTTTTTAAGAAAATCGTTTGCAATAACAATCTCTTCTATGTTTTTCTGAACGTTTAGCGAAAATGCACTGGCATTGGTATTGGCATAGGTAAATAACAAAGCTGAAAACATGATCAATTCAATGGGGCTAGCATCAGTGGCCAAGGAGATTCTGTAAGCTTTAACATCATCGCCTTTCTGTTTGGCAAAAGCTTTAATTACACCTTCTAAAGGAACTTCACTTATGGATGATGCTCGTAAACGAGCCGCATCAAAAACCAGATGATTGGAGATTTCTCCCTCCGTATCAGTATCTAACAAATGTAAATCGGCACCGCTAAGAATAAAATACTTTGGCGTTTGAACGGTATGAAATCTAACGGTTCCTAGAGTGGCCATTCCTTTTAAACTATCTTTAATACCATCTTTGATCGAATCTTTGGTAGAATAATTCATATTGGCATAATTAAATGCATCAATAGGCTTGCCTTCCATTTGCTTAGGTAAAAAGGAAAGTTCAGAATTTAAAAATTTGTTTTTGTAGGTAAGGACATTTCGCATTTCTGCATTAAAATCAGTGTTTTGAAACATTTCTTTCTGCTTCTTTTTCTTCAATTGCATAAAGTAGAAAATGCCTCCATAAATTACAATCATGAAAACAATAATAAAAATAACTGAGCTACTCATTTTTTAAGGGTTTTAGTGGATAAATAAGAATTTAGACTGTTGTTGGTGTAACTTTTGGTTTTTGATAAGGAAGATTTCCCCAAATTAAAAAAGCCACAAATAATATCACGATTAGTTTGGCGCCATACCTCGTATAAAAGGGTAAGCCAATTAAGTCTTTTTGATTTAATTTTTGAGTGAGCAGAAGCTGTTTTAATTCGCTTTCTGGCAAATCGAAATAGCGTTCTGTTTTTTCATCATAACCAACCAGTTTTGGTTCTTGTGTGATGTACAATGGCAGAATATAAGCGATGTTGAATTCTTTATGCAGGGTTGCTAAGTCTAGGTAGTTGCCATTATCAAGCTTGAACTCATCAGTATCTGGTAAATCATGAACGGTGTTTAAAACCCCTCTTTCTCCAATCGGTATTCTCGCTTTCGCGAATATTAAATTTGAAGTACTAACTATTATTGTGAAAGCTAAAACAAATTGCTTCAAGCAGATCATCCTTAAAATTTTTATCGTTTAATAATTTTTGGGATACTGGGGATGAACAGATCACACACTAAACTACGCTAAGAAATTAATCTTGGCGGAGCAAACTATTATTCGTCTGATTATTTTTATAATTCGCTGGCCCGGAATTATTTTTCGCGTTGCCGCTTGGCTATCCAGGCAATAGGTAAATCCATCAAATGATCAATTATTAGAATCATGGTAATGGGTAAATCCTCTCAGAGGTTGTGTAGAGCAACCTTAAATTATTTAACTCTTTTGTAAACGCTGGTTTGGTACCGATTTTTGTCTGCAGGCAATGGATTTCCACTTCTGTCCCAAATGGCTATTTGGGTTTTAAATAGCAGTTTGTTGTTTTTTACAGATAATTGAATATAAAGGTCATTTACATGTGTTTGTGGATTAATGAGTAGTTCATTGCCCTGCATTTGTGCTTTCAATTGAAAAGCTGGCGCCTCTCCCGTTCCCACATCTACAACCGTTGCATAATTTTTGCCTTTTTCAAATTTGATAATCAGAACTAAGTTGTGATGGCTCTGTTCTTGCTCCCAGGTACCAGCGAAAGCTCTTTTTGGAAAAAGTTGATTTTGTGCCCTCCCTAAACTGGCGCACATTAAAAAAACAATTAATATAAGTAGGTTTTTAGCCACAATTTATAAACTAAATGAAACTGGCACGAGCTTAGCACCCATACCAGTAATGATTAAATTTTCTCGATCACTACGTTTGATATTTCGTAACCAAAATCTTCACCTTCATCTTTAACCTTTACCTTGCCGGTACTGTAATCTTTTACAGTTGATGATTTTTTAACGCCTTTATTCGGATAAACAATTTGTGCTGTTATTTTCACTTTGTCGCTGGTGGTTAACTTATTACCATCTTTATCAAAGATCACCACATCTTTTTGTTCGAATTTTCGGCTATCTTCAGGAACATCAATTAATACTGAATTTTTTCCTTCTCCATAATTTACTTTCACACCGGTAATTGTTTTATTTCCAGTTTGGATGATAAAGAAATCATTGAAAACTTCAAATTCCATAGAAATTGAACTGCCGGTTCGTGTAAGAAATGGCGCTTTAAATTTTCCTTCCAAAGTAATGGTCTGATTGTGGTGGGTATAACTAGTTTCGATTTCCTTAGCAATTTTAACACTGCTACTGGTATAGAAAAATACAACCCCGATAAATAGCACTACTGCTACGGCTAAAATGGTTTTTATTGTTTTCATATTGATATTTATTATTGATTAAATTTTATTTGTTTCTATTAGTAGAACTTTATTCTCGACAGGAGCATGATTATCAGAAATAAAATGACCGCTAAATAGAGTGACAACTCCAAAAGCACAGATTTCCAACTGAAATACTCCTCATGAACCAGCAAGGTTTTCAATTCGTTATTTTCATCTTCTACACCATAATTTAAGATGTAATTTTGCAAAAATTTAGGCGAACCCTGATGTATTCCTCTAAAAGGCTTCGCTATAATTTTGTTTTTAGTTTTAAAGCTTGTTAAAAAATTCTCTACATCTTTTACGACAATCGTAGCTTTGGGTTTCGCATCAGTTTCATTACCATAAAGCCCGATACCTCCTTCTTCTTGTCCCTTTATTTCGATTTCCTTAATTTTAAAACCGGTAAGTTCGAACTCCTCTTTATCATCAATGCCTGTAAGTTTTGTAATGGAAACCTGCTCATAGCTTTTGTTGTGTTTGTCAGCATAGCGTTTTATCGTAATGCCGAAATAAATTAACACCACCGAAAGTATCATCAGTGGCTTAAAGTTTCCAGCTATACTATCCATCAAATTGGTTTTAGGCTTATCAGTCATTTATCTAATTTTAGATTGATCACTTAATTTTATCTATTCTTATATTCTTGGTAACGAAAAAATAATACTGATCACCAGGTTTAGCTAAATTCTTAAAATCAGGATTAAACTTGCTATCCTCGTGAGTTAATGGTATATATGCTCCTGATTTTGTTTTATCATAAATTATATCGAATGTTAGTGACACCTTTTTGTTAAGTGGGATTTCGTTACCATCATTATCAAGAAAAAAGCTATTGGCTTCATCCATTTCGTTGTTATCTTTTTTGCGAATATTTACTGCGTTTTTATTTTTCTCTTTAATCGCAAACCGCAATAAAAAATTTCCCTTTTCATTTACCAGATGGCAAGCATGTTGATGATTGGTGGGTAACCAATTGATAATTTTGATATAGCCTTGCAGTGTAATGCGTTGTTCATCGTATTCGGTTTTCTGATACAAATTTTTCCAAACCGACCTTTCGTCTGAAGGCAGTACTTTGCCTGGTTTTTCGCCTTCAAAAATGGGATAACCCTTAACTACGGCAATTCCTCCAAGCAGTAACCAGGCGGGGATAAAAAGTATATACAACTTCAACCTTAAAAACCAGAACAATAAATTCCATGCAGGAAGCGCAAAAATTAATGCTTTGGTGAAACCTTTATTGTTCTGAAAAGCTGGTACTAATGCTTGCAACAAAAATGAGGTTAATACCGCCGGAATAAATATCATCACGAATATGAACAAACCACCTAGAAAAGGTGTATCTACAATATCGTTTATCTTTCTGTTAGTTGTTTTTATGCCTACTATCATTGCTTTTAATATTTATTCTGTCTAAAAATTCCATTTAAATAAAAAGTTTCATCAGCGGTTTAAAATTTCCAGCAATACCATTCATGAGATCTTTTTTAGGTTTGTTATCCAATTGTGATCTTATTGATTTTGTTGTTCATTTTTTATATCAACTTATTTTTTTAACTGGTCTTTTATTACCCCAAACAGCTTTTCGTTGAGGGTCGTAAACCATAAGTCCGTGTTTTAAGGCCATAGCAATAATTTTATTTGAGGTGATTTGCTGTGTAGACGAATTAAGGTGCATCAATACCCAGTTGCCAAATTCTCCTGTTCCTGTAGAAAATAAAAATGGGCAATCGTCTATCTCCTTTCCAAAGTATCCTTTTTGTCTTTTGCCAAACTCTTCTTCAAAGCCATTTAAAAATTCATCTTCATTAAAAAACTCCATAGCAGTGTGGCTATTTTCTTCAATTATGGCATCATAACATTCAAAAAGCATGGCGGTTTTCGTCCTGTCAGAGCGTTTCCAAATGGCTAAATCGTAACTCATGTTCTTTTATTCTAAATTGATATCAGGTTAAGCATATTAATTAACAAGCTTTGTTTAGCGCTCTATTTCCTAAATATCGCCACCAGATTTTTGTTGTTTTTAGTCATACTTTTGATGTTGCTTTTGGCCATTTTCAAAGTGCTTGACGCAAAATCGGCATCAAGTTTTCCAAACACAGTTTCATCATTTATTTCCGCCTGACTAAGGGCATTGTTTTTGTGAGTTACAAACACCACGCTGTCGCCTTCTACAGCCGTTACCTTCCATAATACAAATTGATTTTCATCAAAGCCTTTTACCTGGTATACGTCGCCAATTTCAGGGTTTCGGATATAGCCTCCCTTTTTATCTAAAACATTAATTGTAATTACCGAAAAGACTAGTAAGCCGATTATAATTAAGCCGGCAAAGTATTTTAATGGTGTTTTAGCATTCCCTTTTTGACTTTGAAGGTAATTGCGACTTTGCGGATCAAGTTCCCGTTCGGTTAGCGTCTGTTTACAGTGTGGGCATTGGGTCATGCCTTTTTTACCAATAGGAAACATTGGTATCCAGAAAATATGGAAGTAGTTTATTGTGTAGACTACATTTAGCTTACCAGTATTGCAATGGTTGCAAGTTTGTTGTGTACCAAATGCATTTAAAAGTTTTGATCGTGTTCCAAAAATAATCATGACGTTTTTCTTAAGATTTTTGATTGATGTATTGCTATTTATCTTTTATAAGCAGGTTTTTCTAACCTAACTGGATTTGGATTTTTCAGCACCCACTTGGTAGCCAACTCGCATAAAAAATGGAGTTCATCGTCGTCACCATCTCCATTTTTTCGAATATCTTTTATAATCAGATCAGCTTTTTCCAAATCAGCGGTAGCAAGAGAATTTTCTGTTTTAAGATGTAGACCAAAGGCATCCAACATCTTTTTAAAATCTGCGTTCCAGTTTCCACCACCATTCCGATGTATTTCATCTCTCACTTTTCCGGCAATACGCACCACTTCGCCCTGCAACGTTTTAGCACTACCGCTAGAGGGTATTAAAAGTTCCCACAACGCTTCATACTGTTCTTGCCAGGTAGTTCCATTTACTTTAATTGGTGATACGCCGTCATGCATCAAACGCCTTTTTACAGGCGGAACATGAAAAATTTTATAGAGTTGATCGAGTGCTTGTTCGGTTTCTTGCAGGTAATCTTTATTAAAATTTTCCCGATGAAATTCAAAATCCTCTCCCTTTTTAACTACCGCATCTTTCATTTTTTGCGTAATGTTATTGTCTGCACTAAGAAGTATGCTTGAAATTTTCGCCAGCGCCTGAAGGTCCATGTTCCTGGCATTACTGAGCGCACTTTCGAGTGGCGTCTGCTCATAATCATCTACTGCTTTAACATTCGCACCGTATTCAATCAGCTTTTTAACCGCATCTACATTAAAACCGTGTCCTGTTGCAAAGTGTAATGGTGTAGCACCATACGTATCAACGGCATTTACATTCGCACCAAGCTCTAAAAAAACACTCACATCGCCACCCCTAATGCTGGCTTGTTCATGAAGTGCCGTACGTTGATAATTATCTACAGCTTCTAAATCAGCGCCTTGCGCTACCAACCAACGCACAAAATCATTCGGAATGCGATAAAAACTGAGTGCCGTTGTTTTCCCATAACCTCCCCGGGCATCTATTTCGCAAGTATCAAATACTTTTTTAAAACTTTCAAAGTCTTTTGCGTCCAGTATTTCACGGAAATCTTTAGGAAGTGTTTTCTTTTTCTTCGCCATGGCATATAAATAAGTTTATTTTAGGAATTGGCTCCGGCCATAATTAACTGCTCTACAATTTCATTGTAGCCTTTTTCTGAAGCATAATGCAAAGCAGAATGTTCATCGTTATCTTTCTCATTTACATCAGCGCCATTGTCAATCAGCAAAGCTGAAATTTCATTAAAACCGCAAATGGAAGCTACAATTAACGGTGTTTCGCCTTCATTATTTTTAGTGTTGATATCCATTCCCTTCTCTACCAGCAGTTTTGCAATTTCTTTATTTCCCCGGCCGGTGCTGTAGTGCAAAACCGAATTGCCATCCAATCGTTTTAATAACATATCGGCATCAGCATTAATCAGTTGTTGGGCAATTCGTAGATTATTTTGCATACACGCCAACACCAAAGCACTGTCGCCCTGATCGTTGATCGCGTTGATATCGATTGTGTTGATTTTCAATAATGCACCAACCACTTCCGCTTCATTGTTCCAAACCGCCTGATGCAAAGGCGTGTTACCTGAACTATTTTTATCATCACCTTGACCAGCCAGCAACGCTACCGTATCTCGCAAACCTCTGCTCGTAGCATAATCCAATGCACTATGCCCCTCGTTATCCTTAATGTTTTTATCCGCTCCTTTAGATAATAAAAACTTCGTAAATTCTGTTCTTCCTTCTGCCAGCGAATAAATCAACGCGGTTTTTCCTTCTTTATCAGTTACATTAATATCCGCTCCATTATCCAATAACAATGCTACAATTTCTTTATTTCCGCTTTGCGAAACAATATGCAAAGGTGTGGCACTTTGGTTGTTGGCCAGGTTTACATCTGCACCGCCTTCTATTAAAATTTTAACGATGTCTCTTGCCCCTTTTTGGCAAGAATAAAACAAAGGCGTATTGCCCATTGCATCTCTCTTATCAAGGTTTATCCCACCCTTTTTTAATAAAGTTTGTACAATTGCTTTTTGGTTATTTTTACAGGCATTTAAAAATATCGTATCCATTTTATGTTGATGTTAATTTTGATTTTTTGAATTACATTTTTCCAACTAACCAGGCCACAAGTGCTTCATTATCTTTGGCTACTACATAATCTAAGGCAGATTGTTGGGTATTATCCTTAGCGTCAATCAACAGATCTCCAAATTCTGCCATCAGTTCGCAATAGGTTTGCGCATCCGATTTTCTATCATTATTCACCGCATAAATCAAGGCTGTTTTGCCATTTTTGTCGATGAGTTCTGTAGATGCGCCTTGCTCTAAAAGCGTAAGTAAGCTTTTTTCGCCACGTTCCAATCCGGTTGCGCATAAATACATCAAAGCAGAAATACCATCGCGATTGGTTTTATTAACATCAGCGCCAGCATAAGTCGCTTCATCAAGCAATACTTTCGAAATCGTATAGCTGTTATGCATCATCAAACGGTCGGCGTATTTGGCAGATAGGGTTAAAAGCGTGTTCTCCTCATCATCTAAAAGTGAGTTGATATCGAAGCCTGCATCGAGATAGGCTTTTAATATTTTTTGGAATACTTTGTTATGAAAAAGGTCGATGTGAACAGCAATGGTAGAATTTATATCGTACAAATGCCTAAAAGGATGCCAGCCTTTGCTATCTACAGTTGTGGCGTCTGCTCCATTTTTCAATAACAAATCCGTAATTTCTACTGAATGTTTTTGCATCGCGATGGCTAAAGGCGTCATTCCATTAAATCTATCGCCCTCTTTATCATAAATTTCGTTTACATTTTCACCAAGCTTAATCAATGCATCAATTGCCTCCAAATCTTTTTCAGCACAAGCTTGATGTAAATCCATTCCGCCAGCGTTAAAATATAGCGATACCTTTTCTTGGTCGTTAAAATCTACACCCTTTAAAATCGCACCAATAGATTTAGATTTCTGACCAATAGCCACCTCAACAGCCGTTCTTTTCTCGTTGTTGCGCTGTAAAGGGTCTATCCCAAATTCTCTACCTACAATAGCGAATGTGATAAATTGGTTGAACCTCGCCTTGTCTACATGGTGCCTCCATTCTAATTGTCTTCGCTCTTGAAGATGACGCTGATTGTTTTCATCATAGTTTTCGTCTCTCTGATGGATCATTAAACGTTCTAAAGATTTTTCATAATCAGAAATCGCAGAAGAAGAATTTGATGCTAAAATATGCAGTATCGTATTTCCATTACGGTCGTTAAAATCTATTTTGGCACCAGTTTCGGCATACGCTTCCAGCATTTCTGTATAACCTATTTTTGCGGCCAACATTAAAGCGGTTTCACCCTGGCTATTTTTTCTGAGCGGACTAACCTTAGCTTCCAATAATTTTTTGGTGCATTCGTAAACCCTCTTTTCAGCAATAAAGTAATCATAACTACGCAGTGGCGTAGCTAAAAAGTGCAACAGCGTATCGCCGTTACTATCTTCTACACCTGCGGTTCGCCAACCTTTCGCAATCAGGTAATCAACCATTTCTACGTTGACGAAACCACAGACCTGCCTCCAAACTTCCACTTGCTGTTCTTCTGTAATATCGGCAATTTCGGTTTTGTATAGTTCGTTTATCTCGGCAAGGTCTCTTCCCTGGATATAAGCTTGTTCTATTTGATATAAATTCATTTGTTTTCTTAGGTGTTTGTTTTAGATTTTGCGATAGCCAACGCTTCCTGTACGTTTTTACATTTTTCCATATCAGGCAAAGCCGATAAACGAGTGATTTCCTGCCAGTTTTCGAGTTCCAAATTTAAATCGACCAGCAACCTGCGGATGCGTAATTTGATAATACTATTAGTTAAGGCAATTGCGGTTTCGTTTAACGCAAGGCGATAAAAGCGGTTGTCATATTCATCCGTTAATAAATTATCTGGTAAATGATTTGTAGCATTTTGCAAAGCTGATGGCGTAGCGATTTTCATCTGCGCCTCTCCCAACATCGCGATAGCTTTTGAATATTCTTTGGCCGAGTAATGGCATAGCGCCGTATTGTATAATAAGGCTACCGATTTATCTTTTGCGTTTTTATATAAATGAACAAAAGCCGAGTAAGCCAAAAGCCACTGATTGGTTTGGATGTACATCATACCATCAGCCTCCAACTTTGTTAGATTTAACTCGTTTTCTGAATTATTTTTATCGATAAGCATATCTTCGGATTTATTTACCAAATAATTTTTTCCAAAATCCTTTTTCCTTTTTTGGTTCTACAGGTTGGATATGGTTTACCACGTGCTCTGCGTTGTTTATTATGGTTCCTTCTGCCAAACCTTCTCGTTTTTCAATTTCTGCAAACTGAGCCATTGCTGTGTCTTGATAAAGGCGTGCTCCCTCAGGATCGCAATTAAACAAATTAGAATAGCAAGCAGAACTGTTTAAATCTAGCGGATTAGGCTCTACTACTTCTGTTGCTTCTAACAGCCCTAAACCTTTTCCATCAGCGTAAGCCAAAGCTTTTAAAAACACTGCAATGCGCCCATGCGAAAAAAGTTCGTCCAATGCTGTTTTAATAAGCGCATCATTTTTATAATCATTTAATAGCTGTGTTACTTTCTCTTTAGGAATGTAAATCCCCGAACTATAGTTTTCTACAATACGGTTATGAATTTTTTGAGCAAATCTATGTTCGGGAATAATCGCTTCCCAAGGCTTGAAATATTTTTGAAATACATCGCTCTCTGCAAAAGACAATGCACCTCCGCGTACGTAAAAATATTTTTCGAAGAAACCTTGAATAACCGCAATGTAATAGCCGTGTGTATGTTCGAAATTATCATCCGAACCAGTTTCTAAAGCCACATTTATGGTATCGATGTATTTTTGCTGATAAAAATCTTCAATGCCGTGCTGGCTTGCCAATGTATTAACTAGTGCCTTCTTTTCCAATACATCGAAGTACCAAGCCTTCATTTGTTCTTCATCAATTGGATGATAGCTAATGTCCCAACCCATAATATTTCATTTCTTTTGATTTGATAAAAAGCCAAAACCTCAATTATTCAGTTTCGTAATGTAAAATAGCACCCCTAATGAATTAAAATAAGGCTGAATTGAAATTCGCTGGATATGATTGAGAATTCGTCGGTATGTATTCACTATTTGAAAATGGAATGATGAAATCTAAACCTGAAGATCGATTGGCAACAATGATGAATTAAGACAGCGTAAAAAGGCAAAACTTATCATCGTTTTTTGATGTTAGCAGAACGGAAGTACAACTAACAATTTCTTATGATGCAAACAGAACCACAAGACCATCTCTTCACCAAGCAAAATACTTGTGCAGTGAATTTGAAGGTTAACGGAGAAGATAAAAAACTGTTCATCCTGCCATGGGTAAGCCTGCTGGATGGATTGCGTGACCATTTACATTTGACCGGAACTAAAAAGGGTTGTGATCATGGACAATGTGGCGCCTGTACGGTAATCTGCGATGGCAAACGAATTCTGAGTTGCCTTACATTGGCTGTAATGAAAAACGGATCTGAAATTACTACCGTTGAGGGCGTTGCGCAAGGCGATAATTTACATCCGATACAACAAGCTTTTATAGACCATGATGCATTTCAGTGTGGTTATTGTACTCCGGGCCAAATATGCAGCGCCATTGGCCTGATAAAAGAAGGCAAAGCCAATTCACGAGAAGAAGTAAAAGAGTTGATGAGTGGAAATCTTTGTCGCTGTGGTGCAAACGTAGGGATTATCGATGCCATCATGCAGGTAAAAGACGGAGGTAGCGGTGAATAATTTCGAATATCAACAAGCAACAACTTCAGTCGAGGCAATTAACCTTATTGAAAATCATGACGGATCCAGGTTTTTGGCCGGTGGCACTAACCTGATTGATCTATGGAAATATAACATCACCAACCCTACTGAACTGATTGACATCAATCGCATCGCTGAACTGTCAGAAATTCGGGAACTGGAAAATGGAGGGCTGCGACTTGGAGCGGGATTTAAAAATGCAGACACTGCTTACCATCCTGTGGTAGAACAAAAATATCCGCTGCTTTCGAAAGCAATTTTGGCAGGCGCATCGGCGCAAATCAGGAATATGGCCAGTAATGGAGGCAACTTGTTACAGCGAACGAGATGTTACTATTTTTATGATCCTGAAGTGCCCTGTAACAAACGCGTTCCGGGTTCCGGTTGTCCTGCCAAAGAGGGATATAATAGGATTCATGCAATTTTAGGCGCCAGTGAACACTGCATTGCTGTTTTCCCATCTGATATGTGTGTGGCTCTGACTGCTTTGGATGCAGTAGTGAACGTTGCTGGTCCGGAAGGAAACCGCAGCATTAACTTTGCTGACTTTCATCGATTACCAGATGATCGGCCAGACCTGGATAACAACCTTAAACCTCACGAGCTGATTGTTTCCATTGATCTTCCGGAAAAAGGATTCGCAGCAAATTATTCTTACCTGAAACTACGCGACCGGCATTCGTATGCTTTTGCGCTGGTATCTGTTGCAACAGCACTAGAACTTGATGGAGATACCATTAAAGAAGCCAGAATTGCACTTGGCGGCGTGGCGCATAAACCCTGGCGTTCAGCAGAAGCTGAAGACTTTTTGCGAGGCAAAATTGCAAATGCAGAGAGTTTTGCCCTTGCAGCAGATATTATTTTAAGCGGTGCAACAGGATATGGACACAATGATTTTAAAATAAAGCTTGCCAAAAGAGCAATTGTTCGTAACGGGTTGATGGCTTTAAATCCAGAATCTCAGCTTCCGGGTGCGCAGCCATCAGCATAAAACCAAAAAAATTAAAATGGATTTAAACAAAACTGTAGGACAACCCATTAGCCGACTGGAAGGAAAGTTAAAGGTAACTGGTGTTGCAAAATATGCGGCCGAGTATGAGGTAGACGATTTGTTACATGGGTATGTGGTGAGCAGCCCAATTACAAAAGGCAAAATTTTAAATATTGATATTTCAAAAGCACTTCGTATTCCTGGTGTTAAGGATGTGCTCTCGCATGAAAACCGCACAAAATTGGCATGGTTTGATTTGCAATATACCGATATGGATGCGCCACCAGGGACCGTTTTCAAACCCTTGTATGACGAAAACATCCTATACAACGGCCAACCGATTGCGTTGGTAGTGGCTGAGGATTTTGAAACGGCCAGGTATGCTTCTACCCAAATTATATTTGAATTTCAGCAGGAAACTTTTGAAACCAATTTAAGAAACAATCTCGATAAAGCCCGGCCAGCCAAGAAGGGCTTCGCCACAGCGTTGAAACCGCCACCGCCTCCTCCTACCGGCGACTTCGAAAACGCTTTTGAGAATGCTGCCTGTAAAGTGGAAGCGGAATTTCAACACGGCACTGAACATCATAATCCAATTGAGCTTTTCGCTACAACCACCGTATATGAAGGAAAAGGAAAACTGACCATTTACGATAAAACACAAGGAACCATTAACAATCAATTGTATGTGGCTAATATTTTCGGTTTGCATTATAAGGATGTAAGGGTTCTGGCTCCTTTTGTGGGCGGTGCATTCGGTTCAGGACTTCGTCCGCAGTACCAACTGTTTCTTTGTGTAATGGCAGCACTCCACTTAAAACGAAATGTGCGGGTGGTGTTGGATCGGAAACAAATGTTTTCTTTCAGCCATCGGCCGCCAGCCATACAAAAAATGCGTTTTGGCAGTGATATCAATGGCAAAATCACGGCACTTGGCCATAGTGCCTTTGCAGAAACATCTAATTTTGAAGATTATACGGAGCCGACAGCAAATTGGAGCCATAAACTATATCCTTCACCAAATACACTTTTTGAGCATAACCTTGTTCCCTTAGATGTTTACACCCCAATGGATATGCGGGCGCCCGGAGGAAGTACAGCGCTTCATGCCATTGAATGTACCATGGATGAACTCGCCCATCAGCTTAAAATCGATCCGTTGGAACTCCGCCTGATCAATTATTCTGAGATGGATCCCTCTAGCAAAAAACCATACACCAGCAAAGCGCTTAGGGCTTGTTACCTGGAGGCTGCTGAAAAGTTTGGGTGGAGCAACCGAAACCCGGAACCACGGGCCATGAAACGGGGTAATAAATTGGTGGGCTTTGGAATGGCTACAGGAATCTGGGACGCCTTTCAGTTTCCGGCACGGGTGGAAGCCATGATTACCAAAGATGGCAGAATGGTGCTGAATAATGCCACCACCGATATTGGAACAGGAACATTAACCGTGATGACTCAAATTGCAGCCGATGAGCTTGGACTTTCTTTAGAAGAGGTTGATTTTCAATACGGAGACAGTAAAAAGCCGTTTTCAATGTTTCAGGGTGGCTCAGCCATCACTTCATCTACCGGAGTTGCCATTGTAGTTGCAGCAAAAGCCTTGCGCAAAAAACTATTAAGGAAAGCGGCAGAAATGGATGCTTCACCATTTAAAAAAGCAAAAGAAGATGAGGTGATTTTTAGTGCAGGAAAAATGCACCTAAAAGATCAGCCTGAAGTTTTTATTTCGCTAAAAGAAATTATCGCCTCTAATAAAGGTAAAGCCATTAAAACCACTAACCTAGGGAAACCGCACATGCTTAAACTGAGGAAATACAGTTTGGCCACACATAGCGCTTCCTTTGTAGAGGTAGAAGTAGATCAGGATCTTGGTACAGTAACGGTTACAAGGGCAGTTACGGCTGTTGCCGCAGGGAAAATTATCAATCCAAAAACTGCAAAAAGCCAAATTTCAGGATCAATGGTTTGGGGGATTAGCAAAGCCTTACATGAGGAAACCATTATGGATGATCACCTGGGTAAATACATTAATGCCAATCTCGGAGAATATCATATTCCGGTACACGCCGATATTAACCAGCTCGATGTGATTTTTGCGGATGAAAAAGATGACCTGATTAATGAAATCGGTACGAAAGGTGTGGGTGAAATTGGCCTGGTAGGAATGCCTGCCGCTATTTCTAACGCAATTTTTAATGCTACCGGTAAAAGAATTTACAAATTACCCATCCATTTCGATGAATTGATTTAACAACTAAGCAACAGCATTAACTACTAAGGCACAATCAATTAATCTGCTTAGTCTTCCTTAGTAGTTAATGTAAACTCCAGACTATTTTCGTCACTTAGTTCATCTTCCTGATGGGTCACCACGATGACAGTAGTTTGCTGCTCGGTAAAAAGAAGTTTGAGTCCGCTAATTAAACGGTGTTTCAGCTGGCTATCAAGTGCTGCAAAGGGCTCATCCATCAAAAGGAGTTTTGGTTTTGTAGATAGGGCTCTCATGATTGCTAAACGTTGTTGTTGGCCTCCAGAAAGTTGCCTGGGCAGTTTATCCCGCATTTTCGTCATCTCACCAAGCTCGAGTAAACGGGAAATGTAAGATGAATCATTGCTTCCATACTGAAGATGTTTTTCGACGCTCATGTTTGGAAATAGTGCATAATCCTGAAAGACAAATCCAACACCACGATCCTGTACTTTCTTGGAATATCCTCTTTCCCCGTCATACCAAAGCTCGTTTTCAAACACCACCTTTCCTGAATCAGGAAGCACCAGACCTGCTAGAATTTTGAGAAGTGTTGTCTTCCCCACTCCCGATGGACCAAGTATTCTTGTCGTTTTATTTAACTGAAAACCAGTATCCACTTCCAACTCAAAATGGCCGTATTTACCACCTACTTTTTTCTCAACTGCAATTTTTATCATTCGAAGGGACTTTTAACAGCATTTCTATTAATTACAAATACGCCAATAACAATAATAAAAGTGATGGCAAATAAAATCATGGCATAAACGTTTGCAGCTTGATAATCCATGGTTTCGACGGCATCATAAATGGCAATGGATGCAACTTTAGTTTCTCCCGGAATATTTCCTCCAATCATCAGCACCACACCAAATTCACCAAGGGTATGGGCAAAGGTTAATACGGCCGCCGTGTAAATAGACGGTTTAATATTTGGAAGCAAAACGGCGAAAAAAGTTTTTGTTTTCGATTTTCCCATAACGTATGATGCTTCAGCAATGGATTGGGGTAAATGTGAAAATGCAGCCTTTATCGGGCTAATCATAAATGGCAGACTATAAATAATTGATGCCAAAATTAATCCTTTGAAAGAGAAAACCAGCTGCAGGTTAAAATGAAGCTGCAACCATTTCCCAAATGCGTTATTCGGACTGAAAGCTAAAAGCAGGTAAAACCCGAGTACGGAAGGTGGCAATACCAGTGGCATGGTGATAATGGCCTCTATGACTAATTTCAAAATACTTTGTTTCCTGGAGAGCCAGTATGCAATCGGAATTCCGAGGATGAGCAGAAAAATTGTCGTAATTAAAGCGAGTTTCATACTCAGCCAAATGGGGTCAAGATTCATGCTTAATTTTGTAGTGGTAAGTGATAGCCATTTGCATCGATTATTTTCCTAGCCGATGGAGAAGAGAGATAATTATAAAACTGTGTTGCTTTATCCAAATTGGTTTGATTGGCATATTTAAGCAAAATAACTGCCTGCTCAATTTTACCGTAACTTTTTGGATCTACCCTTACCCACTTTACCTTTGAATGGTCAACCCGTTCGTAAAGGAATGCCTCCGTGGTAAAACCGACTTCGACAGCGCTTGTTTGAATATAGGTATTTACTTGCGAGATACTCTCTCCAAATACCAGTTTCGAAGCAATGTCATTTTCCAGTCCGAAGAATTTAAGCGATTCTTTTGCAGCTTTGCCATAAGGTGCTGTTTTTGGGTTTGCAATCGCAATTTTTTTCACTTCGGTACTTTTTAAAAGCGATTGCCAGTTCTTCACCTCCCCTTTAACCGATCCGCAAACAATTAAACTTCCTAAAGCATACACCTTTGGCGACTTCAACCCATAGCCCTTGGCAAACAACTGATCTGGAAATTCAGTATCTGCAGAAAGAAATATTTCATATGGAGCACCATTCATTATTTGTGCGGTAAGCTTTCCTGATGCACCGATAATTACTTCGAGTTCAATACCAGTACGTTTTTTAAAATCAGCTTGCAGCTTTTTGATAACGCTTTGGGCATTCGCAGCTACTGCCACACGAAGTGGCTGCGCATATCCTTTAATCTGCAAAGCAATCAAAAAGGTAAAAAGTATAAGAATCCTGGCAATTTTATAATATCTAGGCATTTAGTTCAGTTGAATAATTTTAGAATCAGGCTAAATTTAGCCTTTTAGCTACAAACAACAAGTATTAAAATAGGTTTAAGATTCAGTGAAAATCCTAAGATAATACCTCGCCCTTAAAACGCCTAAGAATATAAGATTACCATAATTACTTTTTATGTACCAATATTACTGAATGGGCAAACACTTGAGCATGTTATTTGTAAATTAGTTAGCGGAAAATTACGATTAGCGGAGGCCATGAATAGACCTTATTTTTCAATTCCGCTAATGCAACACTAAAACTAACAAAATGATTTCTTTGAACATTAACGATCAAAATTATAATATCGACGCAGATCCAGAGATGCCTCTATTATGGGCTATCAGAGATCTGGTTGGGCTAACCGGCACTAAATTTGGCTGTGGCGTGGCACAATGTGGCGCTTGTGTAGTGCACTTAAATGGTGAGGCTGTTCGTTCCTGCGTAACAAAAGTTTCAAGGGCGCAAAACCAAAAGATTTTAACCATTGAAGGTTTATCAAAAAACAATGATCATCCTTTACAACTCGCATGGAATGAAGCAGATGTACCGCAGTGCGGTTATTGTCATTCAGGTCAGATCATGTCTGCTGCTGTTTTACTGCGGGAGAAACCGGATCCGACCGATGAAGATATAGATCAGGCCATGTCAGGCAACATTTGCCGCTGTGGAACGTATCCACGAATCCGCAAAGCCATCCACATGGCTGCTGAAATAACCAGGAAAGGAGGAATGGCAAAGTGATGATAAAATTAAAAAATCTGCTCAAAGGCCACACAGGCATCATGCGGATCGCCTACATTATGGTGATCATGCTCTCACTGGTAACGATCATGGCTTTTGCTTTACATGACGATCATAAGCCTGTTGAGCACGAAAAGAAAATTGTCGTAGTAAAAGATAGTGTAGCATCGGTAGCAGCGTTTAAAAAAGTTTACCGGGTACTAATGAGCCCCCGATGCATGAATTGCCATCCATCCGGAGATATTCCGCTTCAGGGTGATGACAGCCATTTACATACGATGAATCCGCAGCGAGGTGTAGAGGGAAAAGGTGTTTTCGCCATGAAATGTGCCAACTGCCACCAACCGACCAATACACCTGGTAAAAACACGCCTCCGGGAAATCCAAACTGGCATTTGCCACCAGCAAATATGAAAATGGTTTTTCAAGGCAGAACACCATATCAGCTAGCCAAACAGCTAGTTAATCCGAAGCAGAATGGAAATAAGGACATTAAAAAATTAATAGAACATGCTGATGACGGATTAGTGCTGGCCGGTTGGAATCCTGGTGAGGGAAGAACGCTACCGCCAATGAGCCATGCAGAATTTAAAAAGGCCTGGATTACCTGGCTTACAACAGGTGCCTATGCGCCAAAAAATAACCTTACTTTCTTTCAGAAAACAACATAATATGAGCACACCACAAGTTTCGAGAAGAAATTTTTTAAGAACCGCAGGATTAGGAAGTGCAGGCTTATTTCTGGGTTTATATTTGCCTGATGCCGCAGTGGCAATGGTAATGAGTGAAGAAGAAGCCGTGGCAGCAGATGTTTACACCGAGCTTACTGCTTGGATTTTGATTAAACCATCCGGACAAATCACCCTCGTAAGTCATCGGGCAGAAATGGGCCAGGGTGTTTATCACTCTATTGCACAAATCATTGCCGAAGAGCTTGAGGTAGATTTAGCATCAGTAGATATCCAGTTTGCACAAGGTAACGAGAAAAAATATGGCAGCCAGTTAACAGGTGGTAGCTCAACCATTCGAGGCGCTTACAAAAACCTGCTGAAATTAAGTGCCTCAGCACGACAAGTATTAATCATGGCAGCAGCTGCAAAATGGTCAGTACCCGTTACCGAATGCTATGCAGCATCAGGTCATGTAATCCACAAACCTTCTGATAAAAAGTTTCATTACGGCGAACTGGTGGTAGATGCCTCCAAACTACAGGCACCAAAAGATGTCGCATTAAAACCTCGCTCTGCTTATAAATTAATCGGCAAACCGCTTCACCGGAAAGATACGCCGCTTAAAACTAACGGACAGGCAATCTTTGGAATCGACAAACGAATTCCCGGAATGGTATTTGCCGCCGTAGAGCGTAATCCAAGATTAAGGGGAAAGATTAAAAGTTTTGATGATACTGAAGCACGTAAAGTTCCTGGCGTAACCAATGTGATTAAGATTGCCATGGGGGTTTATGATATGGATAGAGAAGGTGTTGCCGTAATTGCCACTTCAACCTGGGCGGCATTGCAAGGCAAAAAGGCGTTGAAGATAGAATGGGACGATAGCGGTTTTGAGCATGTGAACACGCCTGAAATCTATCGCAAACAACGCGAAGTTTTAAAAACCGAAGAAGGGCGTTTATTAAAAACACAAGGCGATCCCAATGGTATAATTAACCGTTCGAAAGATATTCTGGATGTTGTTTATGAAACACCTTATCAATCTCATGCAACCATGGAACCTTTGAATTGTATTGGTCATCATCGCGGCGATACCGTTGAAATTTGGGGACCGGTACAGGCACCCAACTGGATTCAGGATTACATCAGTAAAAAAATGGGAATTGCCTTTGATAAAGTGATTGTAAACATGACTTTTTTGGGTGGTGGTTTCGGCAGAAAGGCTTTAATGGACTACCCGCACGAAGCATTGGTAATTTCTAAAGCCATCGGCTTACCTGTGCAGGTAATTTGGGCTAGAGAGGATGATATCACACAAGGGCCATTCCGCCCGGGCATTTCCTATCGTTGCCAGGGTGTAATTGAAAATAATGAAGTCAGCGCCGTAAAATTTCGCACGGCTGGACAAAACAATGATCATTTCCGCTCTGGTGATAATGGTAAAGCAAATAGAAGTACTTCCGAAGGCTGGCTAAAACCATATTTCGAAACCATCAAAAACATTAGTTTTGCTGATGTTCTTTTTCAAACCCCAGTTCCAACTATGTTCTGGCGCTCGGTGTATGCCTCTACAAATGGTTTCGCCTATGAAAGTTTTGTTAATGAGCTGGCCCATAAAGCGGGTAAAGACCCGCTTGCGTTCAGGCGGCAGTATCTTAAAGAAGAGAGGGCTGCTAAACTAATTGATAAAATTGAGGAAGTTTCAGGCTGGAGGAACAAAGGAAAAACCAAAGGTTTCGGCATCGCCATCACAGAATGTTTTGGTACAACAGTCGCTCAGGTAGTCAAAGTTTCGAAAAAGAAAGGCGAAAAACTAAAAATTGATCAGGTTTGGGCAGTGGTAGATTGCGGATGGTATGTCAATCCGGATATTATTCATGCCCAGATTGAAGGTGCCATTGTAATGGGCTTAGGGGCGGCAACCATTCACGAAATTACTTTTAAAGATGGTTTGGTAGAACAGCGCAATTTTTATGATTACAAAATGCCGAGACTAACTGATATTCCACCAATCGAAATACATATTATGGAAAATGATTCGGATGCAGGCGGTATAGGCGAACCGGGATTACCTCCCTTCGCTCCTGCCCTAACTGAAGCAATATTCGATCTAACGGGCAAACGCATTAGAAAACTACCTTTTGATATGGCAAGTATTTAGTTTAATTTTATCTGAAGCCAACTATGGCTTTAAATTACCCTATGAAAGAAATAGTTGACATCATTAGTGCTTACCATAGTGCTGTAAAAGAAAACCGGAAAACAGCATTGGCAACTGTAGTCAAAGTAGAAGGTTCCTCCTACAGAAGAGCAGGCGCCAGAATGCTCGTTACTGACGATGGCATGCTGACAGGCGCAATTAGTGGTGGTTGTTTAGAAGGTGATGCACTTCGCAAAGCACTTTCTGCTATTCATCAGGGCGAAAATAAATTGGTAACCTACGATACAACGGATGAAGACGATGCTAAATTCGGGGTGCAGTTAGGCTGTAATGGAATTGTTCATATTTTGTTTGAACCCATTTTCAGCGATGATCAGTTTAATCCGATTGAATTGCTAAAAGCAGCCAACAGCAAACGTGAAAATTGTGTTTTTATAACGCTTTTCTCCCTCGAAGATAAAACGCAGCCTGGTTCTGTCATGTTATTCCGTGAAGACTCCATTTTAGAGAGAAATATTCCCGAAATAGCTGGCTCAATAAAAAATGATGCTTTCGACGTATTGAAATTGAAATTATCGCGAATAGAAACGTATAGCATCGAAGGGAAAAACTACGATGCTTTAATTGAATTTATTCCGCCACCCATCCAGCTGATCATTGCCGGAGCAGGAAACGATGCCCAGCCACTTGTGTCTATGGCCAACATCCTCGGATGGGAAATCACGGTAATTGATGGACGGCAAACGCATTGCACCTTGCAAAGGTTTCCGAGTGCAAAAAGCATTCTGGTGGCAAAACCCAAAGAAATCTTAGCTAATGTCGATATAGATCGCCAAACTGCATTCGTGTTAATGACACATAATTA
>NZ_AJLG01000034.1 GCF_000258495.1 Pedobacter agri PB92 | reverse complement strand
ACTAGTATCGTAGTTATCGCTATTGGGTTAAGAACATTTAAGGCCACTTTCGCTTTTGGCGGTGATAAAGGTGGCCCCGAAAAGGTGGAAGGTAGTGTAAGAATGATGACTTACAATGTGCACACCTTTAAGCTTTATGGTGGTGAAAACGATGAATCGGTGAAAGAAAAAATGCTTAAAGTGGTGAAAGATCAAAATCCTGATATTATCTGCTTTCAGGAATTTTACACCAGATACAAAGGCAATTTCGATATCATTGATAGCTTAAAAAACACATTAAAACTTAAACACTTCTATTTTGTTCCGACAAACAAAAACGACTATGAAGCTTATGGTTTAGCGATATTCTCCAAATATCCGGTAGTAAATAGCGGTAAAATTCCGTTTGTTGATGATTACAACGGGAACATGAGCATATATGCTGATTTAAACGTCAAAGGGAAAACTTTACGGGTTTATAATGTACACTTCCAATCCATTTCATTTGAGAAACAGGATTATGAATATTTGGATAAGGTGAAAGAGATGAATACCCAGCTTCAGCCTTCCAAACGCATTTTGAGGATGCTTAAAAGTGCATTTTTAAAAAGAAGCGGACAGGTTGACCTTATGAAAAAAGAAATGACGTCCTGCAAAACACCCTATTTAATTGCAGGCGATTTTAATGACACCCCAGCTTCGTACGTTGTTACCCAAATTTCAGAAAATTTAAATAACGCATTTATTAAAAAAGGTTCGGGCATGGGTAAAACCTACAACGGCAAATTCCCTAATTTTCAAATTGATTACATTCTGACTTCGAAAAAACTCGAAGTATTAAATTATCACATTACCGAAGCCAAGTTATCTGATCATTTTCCAGTGAGGAGTGATTTAAGATTTATTCCCTGATTTGCCCGGACTATCTTTTTCGATAGTAAGTGGTTTTCTTACCATACATCAACATTATAAAAAATTGTTATGTACATATTTGGCTTATAAAATTGAAATAATCCCATGAGTTTAATAGATGCACTAAACTGGCGCTACGCCGTTAAAAAAATGAATGGTCAGCCGGTAGAACAAGAAAAGGTTGATCAAATTATAAAAGCCGCTTCGTTGGCTCCTACTTCGTCTGGCTTACAGCCCTTCAAAGTAATCGTGATCACTAATCAGGAGTTGAAAGAAAAAATTGCACCAATTGCATTCAACCAATCTCAAGTGATCGATTCCTCGCACTTATTGGTTTTTGCTGCGCAAGAAAACTATACCGAAGAGGGAATAGATGCTGTTTTCAACCGAATGAACACGGAACGTGGTTTGCCTTTAGAAACTACTGATGATTATAAAAACCAGTTGAAAGGCATGATTTTATCTAGATCAGCAGAAGAAAACTTCAACCATGCGGCCAAACAAGCTTATATTGCCTTTGGCATTGCACTTGCTGAAGCTGCTTCGCTAAAAGTTGATGCCACTCCAATGGAAGGTTTCAACGCCTCTCAACTTGATGAATTATTGGGTTTAGGTGAAAAGCACTTAAAAAGCGTTACGCTATTGCCGTTAGGTTACAGAGATGAAGCTGGTGACTGGTTGGTTAACCTTAAAAAGGTACGTAAGCCATTAAACGAATTTGTAATTGAGTACAAATAAGTATTCGAAATCTTAAAAAATTATAAGCGGGCTACCTCAATTAGCTCGCTTTTTTTTTGTGCTGATAACTTGAAGGAGTAGTTTCCTTTTGTAAAAAAATGTTAAACATTGTTACAATTTAGGCGCTCTATTTTTAATTGGATATATTTACCCATTAGTATTTAATTTCCAATTCATGAAGATTTTTAGATTATCGTTTTTAATACTCTCCATTCTATCATTACTAAATTTATCTTCCTCGGCACAAACCGATACCGTGAGCATAAACACTTTAATCGCGAAAACCAATAAGGTTTTAAACGATTACCCTACTGAAAAAATATATCTTCATTTTGATAAGCCTTATTACGCCATTGCAGATACAGTTTGGTTTAAAGCTTACATTACAGAAAATCAAAATTTTTTATCCGGATTAAGCAAAATCGTGTATGTTGATGTGATCAATCAAAAGGATTCGCTTATTCAAACTTTAAAACTACCCATTACCAGTGGTGTAGCAAACGGAAGTTTCCCGTTAGATCAGGTAAACTACAAACAGGGCAATTATCATATACGGGCTTATACCATGTGGATGATGAATTTCGAAGATCCAAGCTATTTCAACAAAACATTTTTTGTTGGTGAAGCCATTGATAAAGAAGTAAAAACACATATCAGCTACAAAAACACCTCTACAGATAAGCTTGAAAAAATTGATGCCCGTGTGCAGTTTAAGGACGCCAATAACAAACCATATGCCAATAGAAATGTGAACTGGCAGGTGGTTACCAGCTTCACGGTAATAGCAAAAGGGCGTGGAACAACTGATGCCAATGGTTATTTAACAATTAGCATGTCAGCCAATCAAAAAGCAGAATATCAGTTAAACAAAGGCGAATTAATTACGTCTTTAAATACTACTGAAAAAGATATCGTTTACAATAATTTCTCGTTAAACACCGCCATTGTTAAAAAGGATTTTCAACTTTTTCCTGAAGGTGGAAACCTGATTGCCGGATTGACCAATAAGGTAGCTTTTAAAGCCATTAAAAGCGATGGATTGGGAATTAATTCGAAAGGAACGGTTACAGATAATGATGGCAAACAAGTGGCTACTTTTACAGCTCAGCATTTGGGTATGGGTAGTTTCAACCTGCTTGCAGAGAGTGGCAAAACTTATAAAGCCAACGTTACCTATTCAGATGGAACTACCGGAAGCTACAATCTACCTGAAGTCAAAGCCTCTGGAATTACCATCAGTATTGATAACAGTAACGCAGAAAATGTGCTGGTAAAAATTGTTTCCAACGATGCTTTTTATGATCAAAACCGCACTAAAAAACTTTATCTGGTTGCACAAAGTAAAGGTGTAATCTGCTATGGTGCGCAAACGGCTTTATCAACCAAAGAATACACTACAACTATTCCGAAATCAAAATTCCCAATGGGCATTGCACAGTTCACTTTATTTACCGATGCAGGTAAACCTTTAAGCGAACGTTTGGTTTTTGTGCAAAACAAAAACACGTTAAATTTAGCGCTGTCAACGCCTACGCCTACATCTGGAATTAAGAAAAAAGTAAAAGTTAATGTTTCCGCTAAAAAAGACGGCGCACCTGTAGAGGGTACATTTTCTGTAGCAGTAATCGACGAAAGTAAAGTTCCAGCCAGCGAAGATGGCACAACTACCATTTTAACCGGGTTATTATTGAGCAGTGATTTGAAAGGTTATATTGAAAAACCAAATTATTATTTCAATTCACCAGATGCCAAGAAAAATGCTGATTTAGATGCACTTCTTTTAACACAAGGCTATCGTAGTTTTAAGTACACAGATATTTTAAGCGGACAATTACCAAAAATAAGCTTCTTACCTGAGCAGGGCATCGAACTATCGGGGGTATTAAGAATGAACAATGGTATCCCCGTAAGAAAAGGAACACTTCTGGTAACTATCCCTGACAAACGTTTTAATACCCAGATTACCACAGACCCTGTGGGTAACTTCAGGGTGCAGAATCTGGTTTTAAACGATTCATCTAAAGTAACTGTTTCTGCCAAGTACAATGTAAACTACAAAGCTATGGCCATTAGTTTAAACGGATCGCCGGTACCGGCATTAACCAGAAACTTTAGTGCAGCAGAAGAGGTTGTCAACATAGACAGTGCTTTAACAACTTACCTGGATAACAGCAAAAGGCAGTACGCTTACCTGCATACTTTGAAAGATGTAACCATTAAAGCGGCAACGATCCCAAAAGTTAGTCATAAAGATTATCCTGCCTTAAGTGGCCTAAGCCAAATTGCAGATCACGAAATTACCGGAGATAGATTACAGGGCTGTAATTTGTTGATTAATTGTTTACAGACTTTGATGCCTGGGGTAACATTTATAGATAATGTTTTCTACGTAAGCAGAGATTATAATCAGGGAAACAGGGTACCTATGGGTGTTTTTATCAATGGGATGAATGTGGATGTAAATCAGATTAACACATTAAACGCAAATGACATCGAATCAATTGAAATATTTTTAAGAGACCAGTTAGGTTTAGTGAATAGAGCCAATAATGTTAATGGTGTGATTGTAATTAATCAGAAGAAAGCACCAAAAGGTCAAAAAATATCGAAGGCCCAACTTTTAGATATGTTGCCTAAAAGCTATGAGCTTACATTTTCACCGCAAGGTTACAATAAAGAGAAAGAATTTTATTCTCCACGTTACGATGTTGCTGCAAACATGAACAGAAACGACTTAAGAACCACGATTTACTGGAATCCTAAAATTGTAACCGATGCTACCGGGAATTCATCTTTTGAATTTTATAATGCTGATGGAAAAGGGCAGTACAAAGTAATTATTGAAGGGATTGATGGTAACGGCAACCTGGGTCGGTCGGTGCTGAGGTATCTGGTAAAATAAAATTTAATTTATTTCAATGTGGATTACGCATTAACATTTCAAAGGTTGAGATTGCAAATCCCGACCAATGGCAAAAAATAAGTGAACTAAATTACAAAGGCATAGGTTTAAAAAACATATGCCTTTGTAATTTTTAAGAAATGCTAATAAATCGGATAAGGAATCTTCTCGCCATTTAATCCTGCCAGAATATTTTCGACAATTAATCCAGCCATCGCCTCCCGGGTTTCTTCGGTTGCCGAACCTATATGTGGTAAAACAGCAACACTTTCCATAAATAATAACGGATTGTTTTTGTCCATAGGCTCAGGATTGGTTACATCTAAACCGGCTCCCCAAATTACTTTCTCTTCAAGCGCCTTAATTAAATCCTGCTCGTTGTGAATGCCACCTCTAGCTGTATTAATAAAAATAGCATTGGATTTCATCTTCCGAAAAACCTCCATTGAGAATTTCTCTTTAGTTTCAGAAGTAAGTGCCGTATGCACAGTTAACACATCGCTTTGCGCTAAAAGTTCATCGAATGAAAGATACTCAGCCGCTATTTCCTTTTCAGCCACTTCGTTTCTTGAACGATTATGGTAAACCACCTTCATGTTATAGGCAGCTTTACATTTTTTTGCCATTTCCAATCCGATTTTCCCCAAGCCAAAAACGCCAAGTGTTTTGCCATTTAGTTCGATTCCAAGTTCTTGAGCAGGCTCATATTTTACCCAGTTGCCATCTGTTATTTTTCTATAGCCAAAAAAGGCTTTTCTTGAAACTGCCAGCATCAGCAGAAAGGCCGTATCGGCTGTTGCAGCGCTTAAAACTCCTGGCGTATTTCCAACGGGAATATTTAATTTTTTGGCTACTTCAACATCAACCTGATCAAAACCTACAGAATGCAGTGCAATTACCTTCAAGTGCTTACTGGCATTTAAAAAATCGGCATTAATTTTATTCGGGCCTACACTGATAAAGCCATCCTGGTCTTTACAAGCTTCAATTAGCTCATCGGTTGTAATTTGTCGATCTTCATTCCATTGGGTAATGGAAATATTATTTTCTTCCAGCCGCTGTAAAGCAGCCGGAGCAATGTTACCGCTAATAAATACTTTCATCTAAGGTTAACAGCTAAAAGCCATGCGGGTTTTGCAAATATTATTTTACCGTAATCGACTGCCTTTGATAGGTGTGCGCACTAAAGTAACCCAACGCACCGTTCGAAATATTTGATGGAGGATTTGCCGGCGTTGTGCCCTGGTTTGGCCCACGCCCCGATTGCTGGCTCAAAGTATACCAGTAGTCGAATATATTAGAATCTATTCCTTTCATCTCAACGATAACCGCATCACCGGTTTTCAAACCATCGTCATCATCATCGTTCGATTCATAATATAACTGAATACGCAATTTATTTCCATTGGTTAATCGGTCGTTATTAACGTAAACTCTTTTAGAAAAAACGTTGTTTACGTATAAGTTGAAATGGTAAAAATTGGTTTCATTTGCAGGATCAACCAGAAAAGCAGCTGCTGTTTTCCTTTCATTGCCAAAAAATGAATTGCTTACTACGCCAATAGAATCGAGTTTTACAAGCTTCGGCATGGTTGAGCTCGCCGTATAAGTTTTGCCATCTACCTTAACACTTAAATTGTAAGTATGGCCGGGGATCCCCTTCAAAGTTTGCGAATAAACCCCTGGACTTTGCTCAAAAAAGGTAACCACCATTCCGTTACTGGGATCTGTAACAACAACTGATGCTCCTGAAACCTTCGGATAAACACCACTTTCATCATAACCAACAGTTTTGCTGATAATTACAGATGCACCACCCGCCTGATCGGTAATTTTTCCTTCAATTACAATTTGTGGCTCGGCATTAGTGGTATCTACATCAATGATTTTCTTGCAGGAAGTAAAACAAAAACTGATTACTGCGATATATATAATAAGTTTCTTCATGGCATTAAAATTTAAAATTCCAGGTTACTGAAGGAATCATTCCAAATAGCGAGGTTTGTTCGGCAACGGTTTTACCAGGATCATTCGGATCATTGATAAATTCTATTGAGTAAGGGTTTTTTCTACCCAAAGCATTATATACTCCAAAGTTCCAGCTCGACTGAAATTTACCTTTATTTTTTCCTTCAAGCGTAGCGCTTAAGTCCAAACGCATATTGTAGGGCATTCTGCCTGCATTCCTTTGGGTATAATAATAAACCGTTTGCCCGCCAACAATATATTTCCCTGCCGGATAAGTTACAGCATTTCCGGTGCTGTAAATCAAACTCGATGAAAAAGTCCAGCGTTTGTTCAAATTATAAATTCCTACAAACGATACATCATGCGTTCGATCTTGCCTTGCCGGGAAATAATTTCCGTTATTCAATTCCGCAAATTTTCTTTCTGTTTTAGATAAAGTATACCCAACCCATCCATTTAACTTACCAAACTTCTTTTTAAAAAACAGTTCTAATCCGTAGGCCCTGCCCGTTCCGTACAAAAGCTCTGATTCTACATTCGCATTGCCCAAAAGTTCAGCCGCATCGCGGTAATCAATTTGGTTCTGCATCCATTTATAATATACTTCACCAGAAAATTCATAGTTATTTTCATTGAAATTCCGGAAGTAACCTGCTGCCACCTGATCGGCAATTTCTGGTTTAATGTTGTTACTGCTCAATACATACTGATCCGTTGGTGAGCTGGACGTCGCATTGGTTAAAATATGAATGTTTTGTGTGTTCCGATTGTATGAAGCTTTTACGGAATTTTCCTCATTAAAAAGATAACTTACCGAAAAGCGTGGTTCGAGATTGAGATAATTTTTATAAAATTTCCCGCTGGTTACTTTTTCTGATGATAAAACATTTCCATCTGCATCATAACTTCCAAAATTTCCTGGCCCCAAAAGTGAAAAGGCCGCCAACCTTGCACCATACAGGAAATTTAGCTTTTCATTTACAGCCCACTCATCAGAAACATAAACCGCCGTCTCCAATCCATACCGTTTTTCCTGCGTTAACGGATTAACCTGCGATTCTTGCGAAGTGGTAATATCAATTGGCGAGATGCGGTGATGGGTAGCATTAAGGCCAAACCTCAATGTATGTTTATTGCTGAAATACTGAAAATCTTCCTTAAAGTTAAAATCGCGAACCAAGGATGTCGCTTTGAAATTGGTTACATCATTCAGCAGCCTGACCGTATAATTATAGTTGTTGTAAATTAAAGAGGTATTGGAGAACAGGCGGTCGTTGAAAATATGGTTCAAACGAAATGTTGTGGTTACATTCCCCCAGTTATTTTCAAAAAGATCTTTCACACCAATATTATCCTTACCAAAATAACCCGAAATATAGATGGTGTTTTTGTCGTTTATTTTGTAGTTGGCTTTTGCATTGATATCGTAAAAATTCAAAGTGCTGCCATTGATAGATGAGTCTGGAGATGCCTGTAAAAACAGATCAATATAGGTTCTTCTAAAACTCACCATAAACGAACCCTTATCTTTCACAATTGGTCCTTCTGCTTTTAAACGAGAGGCAATCAAACCAATTCCACCTTGGAATTTAAATTCTTTGTTGTTTCCATCATCCATCTTCACATCTAAAACTGATGATAAACGACCGCCATATTGAGCAGGCATTCCGCCTTTGTACAAACTCACATCTTTAATGGCATCGGCATTGAAAGTAGAAAAGAATCCTAACAAGTGTGATGAGTTGTAAACTACAGCTTCATCCAAAATGATTAAATTCTGATCGGCAGCACCACCACGGACGTAGAAACCAGTATTTCCTTCCCCACCCGATTTTACGCCAGGCAAAAGTTGAATGGTTTTTAAAATGTCCTTCTCTCCCAACAAAACAGGAATAGAATTCAGCGCTTTCATATCAATGCGCTCTAAACCCATTTGTGCACTTTTTACATTTTCATTTTTACGGTTTTTGGCACGGATTACAATTCCACCCAAATCGTTTCCTACCTTGAGTTCCTCATTCAGCTTTGTATCCTTATTAAGATTGATGTTTTTCGTAACCGGAATAAAACCTAAGTAGCTGATGGTGACTGTATAGTTACCGGCAGGTTGAGTTAATGCGAAATACCCGTAATTATTGGTTTGTGTTCCTGCAAAAGTTGGCCCGGAAATCTTAATCGTAGCACCGATAAGCGTTTCACCTGAACTTCCATCGCGAATAGTACCGCTTAGCGTAAATTTATTTTGAGCAAGTAATGTGGACGTTGAAGTAAAAAAAAGGAGGAGGAGCAAATATTGTTTTATCGACATGCTAAAATAATCTGATTTTTAAGATGGTTTTCAAAGGTACACATTTGAAAGTGCTATCATTTTATCAAATGTTTCTCTACAGCCTTTTTCCAAATGGCATAGCCCGCAGCATTCATATGCAACATATCACCTACAAACAATTCAGGGCGGTTTTTTCCATCTTTGGTCAGCATTAATTTGAATACATCTACAAACTTGGTATTAAGCTGGCCGGAAAGAAAATCTTTAATTAAAGCATTTGATGCGACAGCCTTATCCCGAAATTGATCTCTGCTCGGGCTTGCTTTTATGGAAATATAAACGATGGGCACATTTGGCAGCTTCGTCCTGATGGAGTTGAACAACTTAATCGTTCTGTTTAATACGCTATCTGCGGTAGTCTTCGAATCAGGAAGATCGTTTTCACCAACATAAAGCACAATTTGACGAGGGTTGTAAGGGAAAACAACATCATTTAAATAGTAAGTGATATCATTGGTTACCGCCCCGCCAATGCCTCTGTTTAAAGCATTATATTTTGCAAAAACCTGTGTCAAATCGTCCCATTTTCTTATCGATGAACTGCCCACAAATAAAACCGGATTAGCGGGCGGCTGAAACATTTTGTCGTACTTTTTAATGGTTTGTACATCATCCCAAAAGTTTGGTTTTGATTGTGCAAAAGCGGTTAAAAGTATAAGTTGTGAAAATAAAAAGATTAAGAATATTTTTTTCATGCTTATCATATTTGAATTCTGCAAGATAAGGAGGATCAGTTTAGTAAACTATTTAAAAATGTAACGGATTAATAGCAGAAATTAAAAGCAACATAATGCTTTGCATAAATAACGTTGAATGATTATATTCGATAATCCATAACACACTCAATACTAATCGATTAATCCGAAAAAAAATATCTATTATAAATATTAAACTGATGTAAAATGGACAAACTACTGCCAATAATCATTCCCGGAACCATAGGTATTCTTGGTGCCATTTTAGCGATTATTATTAATCGGTATTTCGATAAACGGAACAAATTGCTCGCAAGCAAAAGGGAACAATTGGAAAAAATTTTTGCGCCCCTGGAAATCTTATCTAAAGTGAATAAGCAGGAATTTACAAGATTTCAAAAAATCGTTAACCACATTCCGGGAGAAAGGGAATTTATCGAACAAAGCATCTGGTATCCAAATAATTTAGAGATCAAAAGGATCATCATGACTCAATCTCATTTACTTGATCACATGCCAAACGAATTTTTGGATATTTTAGATCATGTTAATTTATGGCTGTTTGTTTATGATGCTAAATACGATAAAAAAACACATCACGACCATGTTTATGCCGGGCCTCATGGCAAACCCTACCCCACTCATGCTGATGAGTTTATATTCAAAAAAGCAAGTATGTATAGGAAATTACTCAATCAATAATCTGATTTCAACTGAGTAAAGATTTCTCTACTGCTCTAGCAGCCTTTTCTGAATACCTTTTGTCAGTTTTTTTACTTTCATATATCCAGCTAAAGAGCTGTTTCTTTTATCAAAATTAATTTCCAGCCTGCCTTTTTGAGCTTTTAAATTAAACTTTTCTGTACTGTTTAAGTTAACCAACAAATCGATATTCTGATCAAGTGGGAGTTCGTTGTTTAAAGCACTATCTAAGTATTTTTCTATTTTTCCGGTTTTATCTTCATCATAGTCTGCAATAAATTTGAACCCGGTTTCAGTATCTATTGTATTTAAAGATAAGTTACCGTGACCGTTTTTACAGCTGTAACCAAGAGAAGAAAGGAAAATAACTATTCCGTATGCTATTTTTTTCATATGATGTTTATTTAGTTGATTGATTGAAATGGTTAATTGGTTCGATGCATTAACGACTCATTGCCTATAAACTAACTACCATTAACTTCCTCCGGCTCTGTTTTTAATATCATCTGTCGCCGTATTTCTTGATCTGGCAGATTTCACATTTTGATTTCCAAAACTATAACTGATATTGAAATTGGCTCGTCGGCTGGTGTAGCGGTTCGTTACATTCATGTTCACATTTTGATAAATCAGGCTCCCTGCCCAGTAATTCGTCAGGAAGATATCATCCATATTTAATCTTAACTTGAGTTGTTTATTGAGCATGCTTTTCTGTATACCGGCGTTAATGGCATATTGCGTAACAGTGGTGCGTTCTACTCCCGAAACTCGGGGTGTATTTAACCAGAAATTTATTTCTACAGAGAAATTTTGTGGCAATGTGAAACTGCTCGAGCTATACAAATTTACAGCGGCTTTTCCAGCGCTGTACGCGGCACCTTCTAAATTTCCATCTTCAAATTTGCTGTAATAGATGCTGGCATTATTTTGCAAATTCCACCATTTCGCAATTTTAATGGGCACATAAATACCTGCCGAAAAATTCTGGAACCGACCTAGGTTTTGACGAATAACGCTTATTACTCTGGTTGCATCATTTTGTTGACTAATTTGGGTAATCATATCACGGGTATCGGAATAGCCTAATGATAGTGAAGCCTGTTTGTAACTATAATTGATCTCGAAATTATCAGTAAACTGAGGTTTTAAATATGGATTTCCCTGATCTACAGCCAACGGATCCATATAGAAAACAAATGGATTAAGCTGCTGATAATTCGGGCGATCTACTCTCCTGCTATATGAATAACGAATATTATGATTTTCGGTAATTTTATGACTTAGGAATGCCGTAGGAAAAAGTGAAAGATAGTTCCTGTCTACTTCTTTATTATCTGTAACTGAATTTCCATTCGAATGCGTATGCTCCGCTCTTAAACCTACCTGAACCTGCCATACTTTCCACTCTTTCGAAAAGTTTGCATAGGCGGCATTAATGTTTTCTTTGTATACGAAATAGTTGGATTTCCCAAAGTCATTTTGCCAAATACCAGATAAAAATTGTTCCGAAAGAAAATCATTATTGGTAACCACATAACTGCTCTTCAGGCCGGTTTCAATTTTCATGGTTTTGGAAAGTGGAAGCGTTAAATCTGTTTTGGCTGCGTAAACATTAATTTTAGCATCGGTAGTGTTTCGTAAGCTGGTTTGGTTGGTTGCATCACCTGAAGCGTTCAAATAGTTCGCCAGAAAATTTTCTTGCTTCTCATTGCTAAAGCCTGAATAATCCACATCAAATGTCAAGCTCTTTCCATTCTTGTCAAAATCGTGTTTGATGTTGAAATTCGCGGTTAAATTACCAATTGGCGAAGTAGACAAGGCATCTTGTAAAATCGAACTCAAATTAGTTGCTCCATTTTGAACGGCACTGATGTTGGTATTACTAAAATTAGTCAACTTCGTTTTAATCGTATTTGCATCTAACATCACACCGAATACAGTTTTCTCCGAAGCGTAATAATCTGCACCCAGTTTTCCCTGAAAACCAACACCTTTATTTTGCCTGTTAAAATTTTGGGTTAAGTAACTGGCCAATCCATTAGATAAAGTGGTTCGGTTGAGGTAGGTATTATTAAAATTCGATTTCCGTGCTACGGCTCCATTACCAAAAATATTCCATTTCCCTTCACGGTGATTTAAATTCAGGTTAATGCCGCCCCGATATAAATCTGTTGGCGAATTTGGCATAATTCCCTGGCCACCGTTAAAAGAAACTGTTCCGTTAGTACCATAGGCTTTATTTCGTTTTAGTTTGATATTGATGATCCCTGCATTTCCGGCTGCATCATATTTTGAGGATGGATTGGTGATCAATTCAATAGTAGAAATTTGCTCTGCACTCATATTACTCAACAGGGCCGTCACGTCAGCACCGGATAGAAAGTTGGTTTTACCATCAATCATTACGAGCACGCCAGATTTATTATTCAGCTTGATCTGGTCACTTTGCCGATCGATTTGTACACCCGGTGCTTTTTCCAAAACTTCAAGAGCCGTTCCACCGGTCGCGGTTATACTGTTTTCAACATTCAGAACGGTTTTATCTATCTGATGTTCGATAAAAGGTTTTTTACCAGAAATGCTCACCTCCTTTAACTGTTTCGTTAAACTCTCGATGTTGATGTCGGACATTTTCAGATCAGCATTCAGTGAGAATCTTTCCGTTTTTTTGGCCTTGTATCCCACCACTGACACAGATAACAAGTAACTTCCGCTTTTTAGCTGATTGATTTCATATAAACCATCCTGATTCGAAGAAACACTTTTCACCAGGCTTGTATCTGGAAAATTGAGAACACGAACAATCGCAAATGGCACAGGCACAGCCTTTTCATCAACAATTTTACCTGTAATTTTATAGATATTTTGGGCAAAGGAAACCCCACACACCATTAGGCATGTCAAGAGCATTAATAACTTTTTCATGATTTTTTCTTTAACTCATTTTAGTCTCTCCGCGGCATTTTACACCGGAGCGTACTCATTTTAGACAAGAATTTCTTAACTGCAACCACTCAATTAAGATTATGCGTTTACTTCTATTGATTATCGGTATTTTCTTCAGGCTTGATGCCTAATTCTTCTTTAACTTCTTTCATTCTACTTAATACAGAATCTTGAAAAGTGGAATCTGTAGTTCTCATTTTTTTCGAAAGTTCCAGTTCACGTAATTCTAATTGTAATTTTTTCTTGTTCAAAGCCTCCTCTTTCAATTGAGCAATGCATTTTAAACCTTCTTCCGTCATGATCCAGGTACTGTAACCATTTTCATCACCTTCTTTATCTGAGCAATCCCAGGTTCCCCAGTTATTGATGTAACGGTATGCATCCTCTTTGAAGATTAATCTCGTTCCCACCGGGACTTCAAGATTTAGCCAAACCTCCTGGTTTCTCCAAATGGTGCCTTTTCGTAATTGAAAACGCGGATTAAATAAGATAGTTGAATCCTTCAAATGATAGTTATAATCAATATTCTGTGCATTTTGTAAGGCCCTTTGAAACGTTTTACCTTGCGACTCATATTTTTGAATTAATCGACTAGCCGTGTTTTCACTTTTTTCAACATTGATGCGGATATTATATGGCGCTACAAAAGGACCGTTGTCAAAATCATCTGTTACAATCTGCCTGCGATTATCCGGATTGATATTATATTTTAAGCTATCCTCTTTACTAAAATATTTACTTCTGTCAATATCAATAATGTAGGTTTTATACGATTTTAGATCATTGCTTTGTGTAAGCTCTGCATGTTGTTTAAACTCCGATGAAATCTTTGCCGCATGATAACCAGCTGTTGCTACACCCGCCAACCAAATAATTAACAATGGAAACGAAAGTGTTTTGTTAATAGCCTGCTTATTGAAAGCAAAACGAATGGAAAACAATACCAAAGCCAGCACCGGAATAAAAAATACGATGAATGCACTGAATAAAATTACACCCCGGTTGCCTTCATCAATAATAGAAAACGGGAAATATTCATAAACACTCGAATCCCAGAATCCTTGAAATGCTGCAAAACCAACAATTAGCGAAAGCATAAACAGCACACCAAATAGTACGATCAGTCCTGCAATTACTTTAAAAACTACCTTTCCGGTTCCTGAAATGAAACGGCCCAGCCACTCGAAAAATTCGCCGATGAAAATACCAATTTGTCCGAAAATAGATCCGGTATGTTTGCCAGCAATGGCCAAACCTTGTTTTACCGCAAGCAACTCTTCATCTAAGTTCTTTTGAAAACCTTGCAAATTCGCAGGTTCGCCTTTCATTTCCATTCTTTCGATACGTGATTTAGCTTTTGGCATAATAATCCAAAGGATGGCATAAACCAAAAAGCCAGCACCACCTAAAAACACCGAAAGCAAAGCAGCCAGACGAATCCATTTCGCTTCAGTATTGATATAATGCGCAATTCCAGCACAAACACCTGCAATTACACGCTCATCCATATCGCGGTATAATTTTTTATCCGCTTGGAATTGATAGTTCGTATTTAGTACAGGTTCTTCTTCATTCTCTTCCACACCGTCGAAATCCTGAACACGTCCCATTTGTGCAATTACCAAATTCACATCATTTACATCAACCACCTGTTTCTTTTGCGCTTCAAGTTGTTCCGTTAATAATTCAGCGATACGATTTTCGATGTCGGTTACAATCTCCAAATCGTCGGCATGATTAATAAAATGCTGCTTTACTTCGTTTAAATAAACTTTTAAGAGTTCGTAGGCACTTTCTTCGATGTGAATAATTGTGTTGCCTATATTTATGATGATGGTCTTTTCCATTTCTATTTAAAATTATGATTTGGCTCCTTCTTGTGAAACACCTACAGCATAAGCCAGTTCTTGCCAGGTTTGATCTAATTGAGATAAAATATCCTTTCCAACTTCGGTTAAGGTATAATATTTACGGGGCGGGCCTGAGGTAGATTCTACCCAGTTGTAGCTTAACAAACCATTGTTTTTAAGCCTGGTTAATAATGGATATAGTGTGCCCTCAACCACCAATAGCTTTGCCGACCTTAATTCAGCAATAATATCCGAGGCGTAAATTTCGCCACGTGAGATGATTGATAAAACACAGTATTCCAGAATTCCCTTCCGCATTTGTATTTGCGTATTTTCTGCTATCATAATACAAAGATATATGTTTTATATTGTACTATGCAATACATAGTACTAAAATAAATTAAATTTTTGAATTAAAGAATTGATAGTCAGATAATTAATTTTATGGTGAAATTTTTATTCTACTTATAAGGATTACCTTTTTTAGTTTTTTTTGAAAAGGAATGCCAGAAATGCTTCGGTATCAGCGGTCCCGCTATCGCCCATAGTCCCGATTTTAAAAAAAGAAATCGGGAGCTATTTGGCTTTATCGGGTTTATGTAGTTAGGCTTGTGTAAGAAATAGAGTGATCCTTTGAAAAATCTTCTCAAGTCAATACTTTGTTCAATAGAAAGGTATAAACCATTAAACAAATTACTACAAATTAGGTAGGCTAAATATATTTTAATAATTTTGCAGCATTATAACTTCATTCATGAAAAAATCAATTGCCAGCATTGTTGCTGAAGCAAACGAAAGCGGCGAGGGAACGCTCAAAAGAACCTTGGGTCCGATTAATTTAATTTTAATTGGCGTTGGTTTAACCCTCGGTGCCGGATTATTTTCCATTACAGGTCTGGCGGCAGCCAATCATTCCGGACCAGCGGTAACTTTATCATTTGTAATTGCAGCATTAGGCTGTGGTTTTGCAGCCCTCTGTTATGCCGAATTCGCCTCAATGATTCCTGTTGCAGGCAGTGCCTATACTTATTCTTATGCCACCATGGGCGAGCTTTTTGCCTGGATTATTGGCTGGGATCTGGTTTTGGAATATTCTGTAGGTTGTGCTACAGTAGCCATCAGCTGGTCGCAATATTTAACACGCTTTTTAGGAAGTTTAGGCATCTATTTACCACCACAACTTACCCTCTCCCCTTTCGAAACAGCAAAACTAGCTGATGGTTCGACCGTAAATGGAATTATTAATATCCCTGCAGCTTTAGTGGTAGTTTTAATGACGACCATTTTAATCCGTGGAACCAAAGGTTCAGCAATTGTAAATGGAATTATTGTGTTTTTAAAAGTCGGCGTGGTTTTGATTTTCATCGCACTCGGTTGGCAATACATCGACCCGGCAAACTATCATCCATATATTCCGGAAAACACAGGTACGTTTGGGCAGTTTGGATGGAGTGGAATCTTGCGTGGTGCAGGCTTGGTTTTCTTTGTATTCATTGGCTTTGATGCCGTGGCTGCATCTGCTCAGGAAACCAAAAACCCCGGCCGTGATTTACCAATCGGAATTATTGGGTCTCTGTTAGTTTGTACAGTTTTATTTGGCCTGTTCGGCCACGTAATGACGGGCTTAGCAAATTATAAAGAATTTGCAAATAGTGGTGCACCAGTTGCCATTGCGATTGAAAAAACACCTTACGGATGGTTAAGCCAGGCCATTATTTTGGCCATTTTAATCGGCTATACTTCTGTAATTTTGATAGATTTAATGGCACAATCTCGAATGTTTTACTCCATTAGTAAGGATGGTTTATTGCCGAAAATGTTTTCTGATGTGCATTCGAAATTTAAAACGCCTTGGAAATCAAACATTATTCTCTGTATTTTCATTGCACTTTTCGCAGCCTTCGTTCCGATGAATGTAGTGGGTGAAATGACAAGTATCGGGACCTTGTTAGCGTTCCTGATGGTATGTGTCGGTATTTTAATTCTACGAAAAACCGATCCGGATGCCAAACGTCCGTTCAGAGTGCCCTGGGTTCCGTTGATTCCGATTTTAGGTATTTTAACCTGCGTAGCCATGATGGTATTTTTACCTGCCGATACCTGGATACGTTTAGTAGTGTGGTTAGCAATCGGTTTAGCAATTTATTTCTTTTACGGTAAAAAGAATAGCAAACTCCGTGAAGGGTAATTATTTGATATTGTATTTGGCCAAAATTTTTAAGAGTTTTGGCCGAATATCTTCCGTAAAACGATAAAATCCTAAATCATTTGGGTGCGTGCCATCAACAGTTCCTTCATGGTCATTTCCCAGAAAATTTTCTGCGGAAATAAAATATAAATCTTTAACACCTTTCTTTTGCAAGTTGAGGAATTGACTTTTTATCTCTTCATTCTGTAACCGTACCCGATCTCCAATAACCGCATCTACATAACCACTTTCCCTAATCAAACTCTGCATGATAATAATAGGCGCTTTCGGATGTGAGTTTCTGATGGTTTGAACCAGATAATCCGTTCTGCTTTTAATCTGCTCAGGCGATGAATTAGGCACACAATCTAAAATGTAAGCGTCGGCATCAATTTTAGCTATTAAATCAGCGACTTCCTTTTCCATTTTAGCGCTTCCACTTAAACCCATATTGATGAAGTTTAAACCTGTTTGTCGAGACAAAATAGCCGGATAGGCCAATCCTGATCTGCTCGCCGAAGCACCATGCAAAATACTAGAGCCATAAATTAAAATCCTGCTTTTAAATGGAATTGTACCGGCTGTAATCGTTGAGTGAGAACTGATGCCGATTTCTAAATCATTAATCTCATCATATAAAGGAAGATAGAGCAAAAACTCTTTCTGCCCTTCCATCAGATTGTTTACCAGCGATGTTTCAGTACATTGTTCTAAAGGTTTACCAACACCACAAAACTGCCACTTCCCATTTAATTTAACATATAAATCAAGTCCCTTTTGAGCAATAGCAGTCATATTGCTACCAACTTTACTTTTAGAATTACACCATTTTGCTTTTAAAAATCTGCTATCAGTTTTAAAAGAAACCGCAATCCCTGCCGACATTGTCAGTAATCGTTTAACTGCAGCGGGAAGTCTTGGATAATCTATAGTATCTAAGCTTTGATAAATATTCCTGGTTTGAATCATTTTACCAATTATCGTCATATCGGCTGCTTTCACAAATCGGGCAGGATTCGCATTTTGCGAGTAAGAGGGTTTTACCAACAAGCAAAGGAATACCAATGAGAAATATATAGATTTCATAAGGATAAACTTATTTAAAAAAATCAATCCAATATAAGCAATCTGTATACCTATCACATATTAAAATCAATCGTTGTTCCTTTTTAAATACAGAACTAAACCCTTGTTTATCAATAATTTTACATAACGCTTTTATAAATCATCAATATTTCACAAAATATTGTAAGTTATCCACAATTAAACAATTTTATGGGTTTTTGGCTTAGGATTTGAATTAAAAAAAATAACCCGTAAAAACATTTTCCTATGATTATTAAATTAGACACATCGGTTTTCAGACTCAGCCGAGAAAAAGCTGAAAAAGTAAAAAAAGCTGACATACCATTAACCAGAGAACAGTGGATTAATGCAGATAGAATTGTAATGGCTACAATGCTTATTGCCACAATTGTTGGCGCTATTTTATTTTAGTTTCTAATGATTCTTCAGAAATCTTCTGCAATCATTTCTTTATTGATCATTACGGCCGCAATAGTTCCAGCTGCTGTTATTACTGATAGCGATCTCATCAGGGTCGTACAATCTCCTGCGGCATAAACGCCTTTAGCAGTTGTTTGCTGCTGCTCATCTACTTTTATTGTTTTAAATTCTGTGAGATCAAAGCCTAGTTGTTGATGAAAATCGATATGTTGTTCCACATCAGTTTTAGCGTAAATGGCTTTTAATTTCAAAATCGTTCCATCGGCGAAAACAACACGCTCCAATTCGCCATCATGGTGTATTAATTCCGCAATTCCTGTTTCGATGATTTTAATTGATTTAGATTTTAACTTATTGGTTTGTTCAGCAGTCAATTCTGACTTGCCATTGGTTAAAAGCGTTAAATCTTTATTCCAATGATTAACATTTTTGGCCATCTCATAAGCGATATCTCCATTCATAAGTAAGCCTATTTTTTCGCCACTTACTTCATAGCCATGACAATATGGACAGTGAATAACCGAGATACCCCAACATTCAGCAAGGCCTTTAATATTTGGAAATACATCTTTCAAACCGGTTGCAATCAGCAATTTTCTGCTTGAATAACTTATAAGCTCATTTACTACAACACTGAAACCACCTGTTATTTTTTTGGCTGCGTTCACCGTTCCATCAATGAATTTTACCGTAGGGTATTGAAGCACTTCTACTTTTGCCTGGGCGGAAATCTCCGCAGGCCGATCACCATCATGAGTTAAAAAGTTGTGAGCATGTGGCGTTTGCCTGTTACAGGGCTTACCAGCATCAACAATTAGTATGTTTCTCTTAGCCCTACCTAAAGCTAAGGCCGCAGATAACCCGGCATAACTGCCGCCGATTATAATTACATCAAAATCCATATCAAGTTCTTTGAAACAAAATTCAGCAAAAATTTTTTAAATGCAATATTGTTGCATTAAATAAATGTCATTTTATTTTTGATAGATCAATGCCTTAATAAATTGACCATAATAGCTTCGCTCTTCAATTATTTTATAACCTGCATCATTGAAATATGGTGACATATCTACCAGATTACATGCCTCAACATCACTTATCAAACCGAAAAATTTATACATCACCTTTAAAAAAAGTTTTTTCCACCACTTTCCGCTTTTGGGTTGAGTGGTGAAATCAACGAGAAACCATAAACCATCTTTATTTAACCTGAGGTCTAATTTTTGAAAAACTAAATGACATCTTTCCTGAGCAAAATTATCGAACAAAAAATGGCGTTAAAATAATATTGAAATGATCCTCGAGATTGAAATCTTCGATACTGGAATGAATAAACAAAACGCTGTTTGCTCCATAATCTCTATCTTTAGAGAGTACCAGCATTTTAGCAGAAATTTCCACGTAAGTAATTTTTAATCCTGAAGGATGACGTTTACCAATTTCTTCCAAAATCCAGCCCGTACCCCCACCGACAATCAGTATAGAACTATTTTTCGTAATACTTTTCAGCTGATTAATTTGGGCGTTGACCTGCGATTTCCCAAATACCAAACGGCTTAAGGAATCGTAGTAGTTGGCTATTTTATCGTAGTTATTGATCAAGAACGTTGAAGTTAACTGAAAAATTCATGGTAATCTGCTAGTTAGTTACAAATTGCATCCCGATAATACCACAAATGGCTTTAAATAAAATTAAACCATCAATAACCATCAAATAATAGAGAATATTTTTTCTTCGGTGCATGGAATAGGCCACGTAAATGGTTACAACAAATGGCAAAACGTTACACAATACCTGCGGAAGGCCAAATCCTTTGTAATTTGCAAATATTCCTAATGAAAATAATCCTACAATTAATAAAGGGATGAGAATTTGGAAAATAGTTTTCCGCAATCCATAACGCACCACGAAAGTTCTCAAATGCTTGTTGGCATCCGTTGGATAATCTTTGATATCGAAAATTATGGCATTGACGGTGCAGAACATCCAGTTTTTTATGAATTGCCACGTCCACAAAACAGAGTCGTGATAACCTATTCCGGTTTCAATTTTGAGCATAATTAGTGGTAGCACATTTGCACAGCATGCCCAAACAAATCCGATAACAAAAGCTTTTAGCCAACCTGTACTGCGCAAGTTAAATTTTAAAAAAGATTTGGGCAACAAACCATAATACAACAATGCCGCGACTACAACTACGACAATGGCAGCCCAATAGCTGATTGGAAGTTTTAATAGGTTATTAAAATTATCATAAAGTAGATTAACAATCAGCGAAGTACAAACTGTAAATAATATACTTTGACTCCAATTGATTAATTTTTTGTGTTTAAAATACCATTGTGCTCTGGGGTTTGTAGCCAATGGCTGATTTGAAACTTTGTTATAGGCGTAAGTATAATAAATGGTAGGTGCTAGAAATAGCAAAAGATAATAGTTTAATGAATTGAAAGGCAAACGCAATTGCAAAGTTGCCTCGACAGTTAAAGCCACTGCAAGAAAACCTACGAAGTAATTTCCAAAAAATATAAACCTAATTATTTTATCCATTTACTTCTGAAGTGCATCGTGAATTTAAGAGCCAATTTCGGATATATTATTTAAATACGGAGTAAATTAATAACAATCAAACAAGTGGAAGATTGAAATGTTAGCATAATACATAACGATAGAGATGGAAAATTTATTCAACAAGCTTACTACTGTTAATACAGAAGATGGCAAAACTGTTTCGGTTGCAGGAAATAATTATAAAACGATTATCTCCGGCAAACACACCAATAACGAATATGCGGTAATAGACATGCTTGTTCCATCTTTAGGCGGACCTGGACCTCATTCACATCCAGATATTCAGGAAGCATTCTACATTTTAGATGGAGAAATTGAATTTACGACCGAGGAAGGAAATTATACAGCAAAGAAGGGTTCATTTGTGAACATCCCAAAGGGAGGCATGATTCATCAATTTAAAAACCTGAGGAAGAATCTTGCACATATGATTTGTATTGTTACTCCTGCTAGTATGGAAGAAATGTTTGAAGAAATTGGGACACCAGTTGAAACCAATACATTTTTGCCCACTCCTGAGATTAATGAAGAAACCATAGCCAAGGTAAGTGAAGTTGGAGAAAAGTATGGTCAGAAGTTTTATCCGGCAGATTATTTTAAAAAATAAAAAGCCTCTCAGTTTACTGAAAGGCTTAGTGTGGGAAATGAGGGGTTCGAACCCCCGACCCCCTCGGTGTAAACGAGGTGCTCTGAACCAGCTGAGCTAATTTCCCTTTGTTAAAGGCTTTAATTATTATAATCTTTCAAATCCTTGAAAGTGATGTGGGAAATGAGGGGTTCGAACCCCCGACCCCCTCGGTGTAAACGAGGTGCTCTGAACCAGCTGAGCTAATTTCCCTTTCCTTTTGGGAATGCAAATATAGCGCTATAATCTTGTTTCGCAAATCTTTTTTATTTTTTTTCAGCTTAACAAAGTTTCTAATATTTTGTGCGATTGAACTTCCCCAAATGAAGCCGTATGTAAGGTATAGAAAACCAATATCTTATCTAACAGAAAACGTCTTTGTATGTTACTCATTTTTATTTCAGAAATTTTTTCGAGTGGTGTTTTAAAAAGAGAAATAAAGCCTAAAGCCTCTTCTAACTGAAGATAGTTGGAATGAATAGGAACTCTTGAAACAAATTCTCCTTCCTGTAAATCAAAGTAGTTTTGATCCGTCCTTCTCTTTTCATTTGGAGAAAAGCCTAAAAAACGAGTGAGTTTAAGTAAAAATGAAAGGTGAAAATTTGGATTGAGTTCTTCAGTTTCATCAAACCAGGCGATGGCATTAAAGATATAATCAAACAAGCTATCATCAGCTGATTGCTGTCGAATACTTTTGTAAAGCACTTCATTCAAGAAAATAACAATACTGGTTTTCACCATATCATAGGGAATACTTTTGAAAACAGGCGTCTGCCTAATTTCCGAAACCCGCTGAATATTGGTATTTGTTTTATGGTAAACCACCATATCTAAAAGATGCAGCGATTGCAGCATATTCATCTTAATCTTTGCTTTAGGCTTCTTTACCCCATTGATTAGGTAAGATTGCATCCCGAATTTATCGGTAAGTACCTGAACAATTACGCTGCTTTCACTGTAATTGGTGGTTTTCAAAACAATCCCCTTGACTTTGTGCAACATGTAGCTAAAACATTTTTTTCAAAAGTATGTTATTTGTGCAAAATAAATTGAGCAAAAAAGTATGCCAATTTATAAATAAGAGTAGTTTTGCCCTTATCATATTATTAAAACTAGACAACACATGTGGGTTAAGCTATCGAGGTTTATTCTTCAGAACCGTATTGCGATTATTGTATTTTTCGTACTTGGTACAGTTTTCATGGCTTATCAGGCCAAAAATGTCAAACTTTCTTACACCGGAAGCAAAATCCTCCCTGTAACCGACAGCGCCTTTGTAAAATATAATAACTTCAAAAAACTTTCGGTGAAGATGGAAGTGTCATGGTTGTTGGCATTCAATCGCCTGGTATTTTCAAGAAAGATATTTATAACAAGTGGGTTCAGTTATCGAATGACATTCAGAAGCTAAAAGGAATAAAGGCCGTTCTATCGTCTGGCAGGATTTTCCAGCTGGAAAAAGATACTGTTGAGCAAAAGTTTGTTTTAAAGGCCATTCCAAATGGTTTGGTGAAAACGGATGCTGAAATGGATTCGATTAAAAGCACATTGTACAACACGCCATTTTTTGAAGGATTAGTTTATAATAAACAAAATGCCACATTGATGGCAATTACCTTCGACACAAAAATCCTGAATTCTGCTGAACGAAATCCAATATTAAAACAAATTGAAGAAAAAGCGAAAGCCTTTGAAAAGGAAACAAAAATACAAGTTCACATCTCCGGTTTGCCATACATCCGTACGGCAGTAAGTAAGTTGGTTAGCAATGAATTTGTGTTGTTTTTAGGTTTATCAATTCTCGTTTCAGCACTCATTTTATTGATATTTTTCAGGAAGTTCTCAGCAGTTTTTTACCCGATTCTGGTGGTAGTTATGGGCGTAATCTGGAGTATTGGTACCTTGGTTTTATTCGGCTATGAATTGACAATATTAACTGGATTGATTCCACCGCTAATTGTTATTATAGGTATCCCGAACAGTATTTTGCTGCTCAATAAGTATCAAAATGAACTTCGGAAAGATGGCGACAAACAAAGGGCTTTAAGCGTAACTATAGAAAGGATTGCCGTTACTACATTAATTGCAAACATCACTGCAGCTATCGGTTTTGGTGTTTTATATTTCACAGGCAGCGAATTATTGATGCAGTTTGGTAGCGTTGCATCGATAAATGTAATGATTACCTGGTTAATGTGCCTGTGTTTAATCCCGATCATTTTCAGTTACCTGCCTGCTCCTAAATTAAAAGCGCAAACACATTTGGAAGAAGGTTTTCTGCATAAGTTATTGGTTAAAACCGATCGCCTTGTTCAGCAGAAAAGCAGTCTGATTTATATTGGCACAATTGTAATTTCCATTATTGCTTTTATTGGCGTGATGAAAATTAACGTAAATGGTTATGTAGTTGATGACTTGCCTAAAAGCTCAACGATTCTGGCAGACCTAAAATTCTTTGAGAAAAATTTCGAAGGAATACTGCCTTTGGAAGTAAGCGTTGACACCAGGAAAAAAAATGGTGTTTTCAACCTAACTAACCTAAAGCGCATGGAGAAAATGGAAAAGATGATTGCAGCTTATCCTGAATTTTCCCGTTCGATCTCCGTGAATATGGGCTTAAAGTATGCTACTCAAGCATTTTATAATAATGATTCCACTTTTTTCAGATTACCTGACAACATGGAGAAAAACTTCATCCTGGCTTACATTGCCAGTGGTGGAAAAGGAAACGCAAGCTTATTAACTAATTTTGTAAGCAAGGGCAATCAACGCACAAGAATTAGTTTCCAGATGGCCGATGTGGGTTCGAAACGTTTAGATGCAATTATGGCTGAACTCAAACCTCGTATTGATAGCATTTTACCTCCGGATAAATTTGATGTAGAATTAACAGGCTCCAGCATTATCTTTTCAAAAGGAACAGATTATATGCTCAAACACCTGTTTGAAAGTATCGGACTGGCGATTGTTCTGATCTCGCTTCTTCGCCTGGCTCAATTCAAAAGTTTGGGTATTATGTTCATTTCCCTGTTACCCAACATTGTTCCGTTAATTATTACTGCTGGAATTATGGGTTATTTTGGTATCTCTCTAAAACCATCAACCATTTTAATTTTCACCATTGCTTTTGGATTGGCATCCGATCAAACCATATATTTTCTAACCCGATACCAGCAAGAATTAAACCTGACCAACTTTAGCGTTCCGAAAGTAATTACAGATACGATTACCGAAACTGGCGTGAGCATGACCCATATTGCTTTAATTTTATTTTTTGGCTTTGGAATTTTTACGGCCTCCACTTTCGGCGGAACAGTTATTCTGGGTTTACTCCTTTCGATAACTTTATTTGTTGCGTTAATTTTTAACTTAACTTTATTACCAGCTTTGGTTTTGTGGTTAGATAAAAAGAAAGTTAGAAAATTAGTTTCTGATGAAGAATCGGCTAAAAATGCGGAAGAGTTTGACCACTAACCACTGCTGAAACTGATTTAGTTTAATCTGCCATTACCTGAATTTATTTCAAAGTTTTTCTTTCAAAGGGAGATACTGAAATAATTTTGGCATAACTTGAGCTTTAGAAAATGAATTTCTTATTCGAACTTGAGTATCTAAACCTGATGGCAGCGAGCATGAGTGAAATTTTTTATTGAACGAGTAAAGCGAACAGCAGGACGAACATTAAAATGAAATGCAGGTCTTGCTTTTCAAAATCTTTTATTTAGAAAGCTGTTAAACAGATTTGAGGAAATGTAAGTTTATTATCGAATGATCAACCAACTTACTCCTTCGCTGGCTTTTCATCTTCTTCGTCTACTGGTACAGGAATTGTAGGATCGGTAATGATTTCTGCTTTACCATCCCCATCATTTTTGGCGAACAGTATAGGGTATAACATCCACAACGCACCAACCATAACCAAAACGCCTGCTAAAACTTGCAAATAGCGGGCCCAACTTACTTCGTAAGCGCTTAAAATGCGGTAGGCAATAAACGATAGCACGCCAAGTATAAGCACCAAAATGGCTTTTTGTAATTTAAGTAACTTGATCATGGGTTCATTCGTTTAAGTTTGATAATATGAACTAAAACAAAGATGAGTCCAATTAGTTCTAATGCACCACAGAAATAAAATGAATACAGTACGAAATCGCGATTGGCAGGATTAATAACCGCTACAATTGGCAGTGCAATTACGGCTGTAATCATCAACAAAAGTCCGATATTAAATAATTTCACCTTAAAAGTATTTACATCAAAACTACCGAATTTGAGCGAAAAATTTTAACTTTGCAACCTTAATTTTTTGAGGTACTTGATTGATGTATAACGAATTTAAACAATTAGACCTTGCCAAAATAGGGCAAGATATACTGGATTTTTGGAAAGAAGAAAACATCTTTGAAAAGAGCATTTCTTCACGTCCAAAATCCAATCCGTTTACTTTTTACGAAGGACCTCCGTCTGCCAATGGTATGCCGGGGATTCACCACGTAATGGCTCGTGCTATTAAAGATATTTTTTGCCGCTATAAAACAATTAAGGGTTATCAGGTTAAACGTAAAGCCGGTTGGGATACCCATGGCTTACCTGTAGAGCTTGGTACTGAAAAAGAATTAGGTATAACCAAAGAAGATATCGGTAGAACTATTTCTATTGAAGATTATAACGAAGCGTGTAAAAAAACAGTAATGCGCTACACCGATGTGTGGAACGATTTAACTGAAAAGATGGGCTATTGGGTTGATATGGACGACCCATATATCACCTATAAATCGAAATACATGGAATCGGTTTGGTGGTTACTGAAACAGATTTACGATAAAGGCTTAATTTATAAAGGTTATACCATCCAGCCATATTCACCGAAAGCAGGAACAGGATTAAGCTCGCACGAGGTAAACCAACCTGGTGCTTACCGCGATGTTACCGATACTACAATTGTTGCACAGTTTAAGGCATTAAACGATACATTGCCGGCCTTTTTACAAAGCTTTGGCGACATCTATTTGCTTGCCTGGACCACAACTCCATGGACTTTACCATCGAATACCGCTTTAACTGTTGGGCCAAAAATTGATTATGTTTTAGTAAAAACCTTTAACCAGTATACATTTTTGCCAACGAATGTTATTCTTGCCAAAAACCTGGTTGGAAAGCAATTCAGCAAAACTTTCTTTGAAAGTAATGATGCGGATGATTTCACAAATTTTAAAGCTGGCGATAAGAAAATCCCTTACCAAATTCTTGCCGAATGCAAAGGGACTGAATTGGTTGACATTAGATACGAACAACTTTTAACTTACGCTTTACCATATACAAATCCTGAAAATGCTTTCCGCGTAATTTCCGGAGATTTCGTTACTACAGAAGATGGTACCGGTATTGTACACACCGCCCCTACTTTCGGTGCTGATGATGCTAAAGTTGCGAAAGAAGCAGTTCCTGAAATTCCACCGATGTTGGTGTTGGATGATAACGATATTCTTGTTCCTCTGGTAGATTTACAAGGGAAATTCACGAAACATGTTGGTCCGTTCGCTGGAAAATATGTTAAAAACGAATATTATGATGCCGGTACCGCACCTGAAAAATCGGTTGACGTAGAAATCGCTATCTTATTAAAAGAAGAGAACAAAGCTTTTAAAGTAGAAAAATATGTTCACAGTTACCCACATAGCTGGAGAACTGATGAGCCACTTTTATATTATCCTTTAGATTCATGGTTCATTAAGGTAACAGATGTTAAAGACAGAATGTTCGACCTGAACGAAACCATCAATTGGAAACCGAAATCTACAGGCGAAGGTCGTTTTGGCAACTGGTTAAAGAACGCAAACGACTGGAATCTATCACGTTCGAGATATTGGGGCATTCCTTTACCAATCTGGAGAACTGAAGATAAAAAAGAAGAAGTTTTAATCGGTTCGGTTGAAGAACTTTACAATGCCATCGAAAAATCTATTGCAGCTGGTTTCCAAAAAGAGAATCCGTTTAAAGGATTTGAAATTGGCAATATGTCTGAAGAGAATTACGATTTAATCGACTTGCATAAAAATGTAGTGGATCAAATTACGCTGGTATCTCCATCAGGTAAACCAATGATGCGTGAAAGTGATTTAATTGATGTTTGGTTCGATTCTGGCGCCATGCCTTATGCACAGTGGCACTACCCTTTTGAAAACAAAGAAAGTATTGATGGAAATGAAGATTTCCCGGCAGATTTTATCGCCGAAGGTGTAGATCAAACACGTGGGTGGTTTTATACCTTGCATGCCATTTCTACCTTAGTTTTTGATAAGATCGCTTACAAAAACGTAGTTTCAAATGGATTAGTGTTGGATAAAAACGGGCAGAAAATGTCTAAACGTTTAGGCAACGCTGCCGATCCTTTTCAAACCATAAATAAATATGGTGCCGATGCTACTCGCTGGTACATGATTTCAAATGCCAATCCATGGGATAACCTTAAATTTGACATCGACGGAATTGAGGAAGTGCGTCGTAAATTCTTCGGAACGCTTTATAATACTTATGCATTCTTTGCTTTGTATGCGAATATTGATAAGTTCGAAATTGATAAAGATAACTTAAGCAAGGTTGCAGATAGAACCGAATTAGATCGTTGGATTTTATCTTTATTGCAAAACTTAATTAACGAAGTTGATGAGGCATACAACACTTATGAGCCTACTAAGGCTACCAGAGCAATTCAGGCTTTTGTTGATGAGCATTTAAGCAACTGGTACATTCGGTTGAGTCGTCGCCGTTTCTGGAAAGGTGAAATGACAGATGATAAGCGTGCTGCTTACGAAACGCTTTATACTTGTTTAGAAACACTGGCGCAGTTAATGAGCCCTGTTGCACCTTTCTTTGCAGATTGGCTATATAAAAACTTAACTGTAACCGATAAAAATGCGGAGCAGTCGGTTCATTTAACGTTATGGGTAGCAGCTGATGAAAGTTTAATCGACAATGATTTGAACGAACGTATGGTTTACGCTCAGGATATTTCATCAATGGTTTTATCATTAAGAAAAAAATCAAGCATCAACGTCCGTCAGCCTTTAGCAAAAATCTTAATTCCATCTTTAAACGGTGATTTCGAGCAAAAAATTGGCAAAGTAGCCGATTACATCTTATCAGAAACGAACATTAAGCATATCGAATTTATCACCGATACGCAAGGCATCGTAAAGAAAAAGGTAAAACCAAACTTTAAAGTTTTAGGTGCAAAGGTTGGCAAAAGTATGAAAGCAGTGGCTGATGCAATTAATAACTTTACTCAGGAGCAAATTTTCGAGCTGGAAAAAGAAGGTCAAATCAGTATTCTAACAGATCCAAAGCTTGGAGAAAGTATTACATACGATGTACAATTATCTGATGTAGAAATTATTGCAGAAGATATTCCAGGATGGCAGGTAACTAATTTAGGTAGTTTAACTGTAGCATTGGATGTAACCATTTCTGAAGAACTAAAACAAGAAGGAATTTCCCGCGAACTGGTAAATCGGATACAAAATTTGCGCAAAGAATTAAATTTTGAAGTAACCGACAAGATAAAGGTTAGTTTACAAAACGATAACCTCGTTGCTACTGCAGTTGCTAAAAACAAGGCATACATTTGCGCAGAAATTTTGGCAGAGGAGTTAGAATTAACAGATACTGTAACAGATGCAAACAAAATCACCATTGATGATGTTGAGTTAAGCATTTCAGTAACTAAAATATAAATCCATATATTAGAAAACTAAATTAAAAACATGGAAAACAGTAACAAAACACGCTACTCAGACAGTGAACTTCAGGAATTTAAAGAATTAATTCAAGATAAATTACGCATGGCGAAAGAAGAACTTAACGCATTAACATCATCGTTAAGTAACCCTAACGCAAATGGCACAGAAGATACTTCGGGAGCTTACAAAACACTGGAAGATGGTTCAGCAACCATGGAGAAAGAGCAAATCAATCAATTAGCTGCCCGTCAGAAAAAATTCATTGATAACCTGGAGAATGCTTTGGTTCGTATCGAAAACAAAACCTATGGTATTTGCCGCGAAACGGGCAAATTAATCCAAAAAGAACGTTTACGTGCGGTTCCTCACGCTACTTTAAGCATGGAAGCTAAATTAAAGCAGAGTTAATGAAAGGCTATACAAAACCTTTAATTATTATCTTTTTGGTTTTATTGGCCGACCAGCTGATTAAAACCTGGGTTAAAACCAACATGTACCTTGGTCAGGAATTCAATATTATCGGTAAATGGTTCATTATCCATTTTACTGAAAATAATGGAATGGCTTTCGGGATGGAATTTGGTGGAGAATTTGGAAAATTAGCTTTATCGCTTTTCCGCATTGCAGCGGTTGGTGGAATAGGTTATGGATTACATTACTTAATTAAGCACAAATATCATCGTGGCTTGATTTTAAATGTAGCTTTAATCTTCTCCGGTGCGCTTGGCAACATCATCGATTCGGTATTCTATGGCAAGATTTATGGCTATGAAACCTGGTTTCATGGTCGTGTGGTTGATATGTTTTATTTCCAATTGCCGAAGGACATTTTCCAAGCTGGATTCCAATTTGGGGAGGAGATGAATTTATATTCTTCAGACCGGTTTTTAACCTTGCAGATGCTGCAATATCTGTCGGTGTCATTTTGATCTTAATCTTCCAAAAAAACTATTTTAAAGAAGATGTGAAAGACGATGTCGGCATCAATAGTGAAATTGTAGAAGACTAATTTTTTGTCATTCTGAGCTTGTCGAAGAATATTGACTATCAGTATAGAGCCCATTTCTTAATTGAGATGGGCTTTTTTTTTCGAAACTTCGTCATTGCGAGGCACGAAGCAATCCTAATCCTATAACAAATCCACAAATCGGATTGCTTCGTGCCTCGCAATGACGATTGTGAAATAGTAATTTTTGAAAAGCAAAATACTGCATAAATTAATGTTTCTTCCCGCTATCCTTACTGCCAATGAAACCTGTACATTTAATTACCGTTCTGCTAAAAACAAAGAAAGAATTAAAACGCATTGGCATTCATACTATCGGGTTTATTAACTTTGGATACTGCAAGAAACAAAAGTTGTATGGTGCCAAACCTAAATTTCCTCGATATCGCTTACTTAGAAAATGGAAACGAACGGCAAAAGAATGCTTATCAAGTTTTAACTGAAAACGCTATTTTGGAGAAACTTAATCGCTTCACTCCTATTTTAGTTGGCACCATTCCAATCAACATCGATATCGAAAGCAGCGATTTAGACATCATCTGTTATGCCCCAAATCAAGAAAACTTCATCCAATCCTTAAACTATAATTTCGGAAAAGAAAATCAATTCATTATTTCAAAAAACACCACTTTTAATTCAGTAAAAGCTAACTTTTTTACGGCTGATTTCGAAATCGAAATATTTGGACAAGACATTCCAACACAACAACAAAATGCCTACCGCCATATGCTCATTGAATATAAAATACTATTAGAAAAAGGTGAGAATTTCAGGTTGCAGGTTATTGAATTAAAAAGACAGGGTTATAAAACCGAGCCAGCTTTTGCTAAATTATTGGGATTACAGGGAGATCCTTACGAAGAACTTTTAGAGTTGCAATTCTAAGACGTTCGTCATTGCGAGGCACGAAGCAATCCTAATGTGATCGCTCGTCAAACAATGGCTTTAAGATTGCTTCGTTCCTCGCAATGACGTGGTGGTAAAAAACAATTCTTATATCTTTCAATCCTTAAACGTCAAACAAATCAAATAACCTACAAAGTACGCAAGCAAATCGTAAACACTAAAGTATGTTCCCATCACTATGCTCCAAAATTTGTTATTTTCCAAACCAAACCACTCGACATAATGCAAAGCCTGCAGAAATTCAATAATAAAAGAGAAAATTAATATTCCAAAAGCAAGTTTCTTATAATCTGTTTTTAAGAATATTCTCAGGAAAGCGTAAATCAAAACCACAACCAAAACATCGCCCCCAAATGGCCGTATGTAAGCGTCATGCACATATTTGGCAATTAAGATTTCTGCAATAAAAATCGCTATGAAAATGATGAGAAACTTTAAGTTGAACGTTAATTTCATAGATTCTAAAATAACTAATACTACAAAAAAGCAAAACTAAGGTATTCGTCATTGCGAAGTACAAAGTAATCCTGGAACGGCAATAATTAGAATATTTTCGTATTGAGATTGCTTCGTGCCTCGCAATGACGATAGTCGAACACAAAAAAAGCCCCAACCAAAATGGTTGAGGCCTTATATCTTGAGATAGTTTTTAAGACTATACGCCTAATAATAATCTCGCTGGGTCTTCTAATAATTGTTTTACACGAACCAGGAAGCCAACTGACTCACGTCCGTCGATAATTCTGTGATCGTAAGATAAAGCCACATACATCATCGGACGAATTACCACTTCACCTTTTTCAGCAATTGGGCGCTCGATAATGTTGTGCATACCTAAAATAGCTGATTGTGGCGCATTGATAATCGGAGTTGACATCATAGAACCAAATACCCCACCATTCGTGATTGTGAATGTTCCACCAGTCATTTCTTCAATGGTTAACTTTCCATCACGTGCTTTTAACGCTAACGCTAAAACAGATTTTTCAATTTCTGCCAAACTCATGCTTTCTGCGTTACGAATAACAGGAACTACTAAACCTTTTGGAGCTGAAACTGCGATAGAAACATCAGCAAAATTATTGTAAACAATTTCTTCACCTTCAATACGAGCATTAACCGCTGGGAAATCTTTTAAGGCTTCCGTTACCGCTTTTGTAAAAAAGCTCATAAAACCTAGTCCAACGCCAAATTTCTCTTTGAAAGAATCTTTGTATTTCGAACGCAAATCCATAATCGGCTTCATATTAACCTCGTTAAAGGTGGTCAACATGGCCGTTTCGTTTTTAACAGAAACCAAACGTTTCGCAACGGTTTTACGCAATGGCGACATTTTCTCACGACGCTCAGAGCGAGCACCAGCCGGAGCTGCAACTTCAGGAGCCGCAGCCTTAGCGCTTTCAGCTTTAGCCTTTCCGCTTTCTGCTTTAACAGCATCATCTTTAGTAATGCGGCCATCAATACCAGTACCTTTTACCGCACCAGCATCAATACCTTTTTCAGCAAGAATTTTTCCTGCTGCAGGAGATGGTGTTCCGGTGGCGTAGCTTTCGCCAGATGATTTTTCAGCAACGGGAGCCGAAGTTTTATCTTCTGCAACAACTGCCTTCTCTTCGGCTTTAGGAGCATCCGCTTTTACAGGTGCTGCACCACCATCCTCAATTTTACAAACTACTGCGCCAATGGCTAAAGTATCGCCTTCAGCAGCTATGGTTCTTAAAGTTCCCGCTTGTTCAGCTGTTAATTCGAAAGTAGCTTTATCTGATTCTAATTCAGCAATAACTTCATCCATTTCAACAACATCGCCATCTTTTTTTAACCATTGTGATAAAACAACTTCCGTTATCGACTCACCAACAGGTGGAACTTTTATTTCTAAACTCATATTTTTTAAAATTGTAATTTTTGTTGTTATTATGTTTTAAAGATGAAATGTTTAAACATTCTGGATGATAAATCTTAATCCTTAAACCTTTCAACCCTACACTTATTTAATCGGCTTCTGCCTATTTTTTTGCTTGCCTTTTTAGTGGCTTCTTTTACTTCCTCTTGTTTAACAGGAAGCTCTAAAGCTTTTGCCAAAATGTAAGCTTGCTGGTTTGCATGTTGTTTTGCAAAACCGGTTGCCGTACTGCTGT
>NZ_AJLG01000033.1 GCF_000258495.1 Pedobacter agri PB92 | reverse complement strand
TTTGTTATTTCTTTTATTCGAAGCGTTTATTTGGTCAACTAAATTCATTTCTTAAGGTTTAGAAGTTATTCTGCATAGGTTTGAGGCTCGGTGATGTCATTGATTTTACCTTCTGCTAGCCATTTTTTTAATTCACTTTTCATAAAAAAAAGTTTCGGGCCCTTTATAGTTATCAGAATCATCTATCTGATATGCACTGCCGTTGGTAGATCGTGAATTTTCATGTACAAAAACAGTATCGGCAACTACTCTGCTTACGAGCATGCTGGTATTTACATCTTCTGCTTTGTGATAGAAAATAACGCAATTGGGTTGTATTGCGGCCAGATTGTTATCCATTCGCTTTTTGTTTTCCTGAGATCCCTTATAAACCAAAGTAACTGCCCCGATAACGAAAATGGAAAGCAGCATGAGTCCTGAAAAATGATACCATCGTTTTTTGGTTTGTTTAGCAAACTCAATGGCTTGTTGTTCAAAAGCTGGAAACGCCGTGGGATAGTAGTGAGTGCCGCATTTACCGCATCCGATATAAGGTGTCTTTTTGCCTGCAACAAATGGTATAAACAGCATGTGATGAATTTTGCAAAAAGTTTCAAATTGCATATCATATTCAGCATCACATTTTGGATATTTCAGCTGACTGATTTGCTGCTTGCTTATTAATTTTGAATAGTATCCGTGAACCATTTCTTGATTATTTGAACTGTGTAATGCGCTGGCAGCAATCTTAATAAGCTGCTTTGAATTATTTTTCTGTTACAAATAAATATTTTTTGATGGTTCAATTGTCCACCGTTTATTATTCGTTGGTGATTTTTTATTATTCGTAATGGATTGATGAAGCACGGTTTACGAAGATATTTTTATAGTACAATGGCTAAATAGTTTACGATTGGATTTCGAAAAATATTTCGTTTCTGCAGTGGTTAAAGCCTGATTTATTTATTTTAATTTATTCATCGGAAAACAAGTGTAAAAACCTATCTTTGCATCCCGACAGAACAGTTGGGATTTTCCTCATCAAAAAGCAGAAAACCTTCTTGCTTCTTCATCCTTAAAAAGGGTAAAAACTTTAGAATTTTAATTATTGTATTAAGCTTTATCATGCCTAAAGACACTTCCATACGCTCAGTATTAATTATCGGATCAGGCCCAATTATTATTGGCCAAGCCTGCGAATTTGATTATTCTGGTTCACAATCGGCACTTTCTTTGAAAGAAGAAGGAATTACCGTTTCCATCATCAACTCTAATCCGGCAACTATTATGACGGATAAGGTAATTGGCGATCATGTTTATCTTCGCCCTTTAACAGTTGATTCAATCGAGGTTATTTTACAGGAGCATATCGATTCTCCAGACTTGCCTAAAATTGATGCAGTATTGCCAACAATGGGTGGACAAACTGCATTAAACCTTTGCGTTGAGGCTTCTGAGCGTGGTGTTTGGGAAAAATACGGCGTTAAGGTGATCGGGGTTGATGTAGCAGCTATTGAAAAAACGGAGAACCGTGAGGCTTTCCGCCAGTTAATGGTTGATATTGGTGTCGGTGTAGCGCCATCTAAAATTGCAAACTCATTTTTAGAAGGTAAAGAAGCCGCTCAGGAAATTGGTTTTCCATTGGTAATTCGCCCATCATATACCTTGGGTGGTTCTGGTGGTGGTTTTGTTCACAGAAAAGAAGAGTTCGATGCCGCACTTAAACGCGGTTTGGAGGCTTCTCCAACTCACGAAGTATTAGTAGAGCAAGCTGTTTTAGGTTGGAAAGAATACGAATTGGAATTATTAAGAGATAGCAATGATAACGTCATTATCATTTGTTCTATCGAAAATTTCGACCCAATGGGTATCCACACCGGAGATTCAATTACGGTTGCTCCGGCAATGACCTTATCTGATCGTTGTTACCAGGAGATGCGTAACCAGGCAATCAAAATGATGCGAGCCATCGGCACTTTTGCAGGTGGTTGTAACGTTCAGTTTTCGGTTAATCCAGCTAATGATGATATTATTGCCATCGAAATTAATCCACGTGTTTCGCGTTCATCAGCGTTAGCAAGTAAGGCAACAGGTTATCCTATCGCTAAAATTGCAGCTAAGCTGGCTATCGGCTACAACTTAGATGAAATCGAAAATCAGATTACGAAAACAACTTCGGCATATTTCGAACCTACTTTAGATTACGTCATCGTTAAAATTCCTCGCTGGAATTTCGACAAGTTTAAAGGTGCCAACAAAGAGTTGGGCTTACAAATGAAATCTGTTGGTGAAGTAATGGCCATTGGTCGTACCTTTATCGAGGCTTTGCAAAAAGCTTGTCAGAGTTTAGAAATTGGCCGTGCAGGTTTAGGTGCTGATGGTCGTCAAAACCGCAACATTAATGAAATTATGGATGGTTTGGAGCACGCTTCATGGAACCGTCTGTTCTTAATAAAAGATGCCATGACGATGGGTGTGCCTTTGGAATCTATCCGCAAGGTGACTAAAATCGACAAATGGTTCTTAAATCAAATTCAGGAGCTTGTTGCTTTAGAGGTTGAGTTAAAAAGATATTCTCTAAATAACATCCCTCAGGATTTCTTTTTCACCTTAAAACAAAAAGGTTTCTCTGATGTGCAAATTGCCTGGTTATTGGGCAACGTTACTGAAGATGAAGTGTATGACCGTAGAAAAGAACTAGGCATCAACAGGGTATATAAAATGGTAGATACTTGCGCTGCGGAATTCCCGGCACAAACACCGTATTATTATTCTTCTTTTGATGAAGAGAACGAATCAATTTCATCAGATCGCAAAAAAGTTATCGTTTTAGGATCTGGTCCAAACCGTATCGGACAGGGAATTGAATTTGATTATTCATGTGTACACGGTCTGTTAGCCGCAAAAGAATCTGGTTTTGAAGCCATCATGGTGAACTGTAACCCTGAAACGGTTTCTACAGATTTTAACATGGCTGATAAATTATACTTCGAGCCGGTATTTTGGGAGCATGTTCGCGAGATCATCGAACTGGAAAAACCAGTTGGTGTAATCGTTCAGTTGGGTGGTCAAACCGCTTTAAAAATGGCCGAAAAGCTAACGGAAAAAGGAATTAAAATCATTGGAACATCTTTCGAGAACATGGATATCGCTGAAGACCGCGGTCGTTTCTCAGATTTGTTGAAAGATCTTGATATTCCTTATCCTAAATATGGCGTAGCGGAAAATGCTGAAGAAGCCATTGTTGTGGCAAACGAAGTTGGTTATCCGGTATTGGTTCGTCCGAGTTACGTTTTGGGCGGACAAGGCATGAGCATTGTGATCAACGATGAAGATCTGGAAAAAGCCGTTGTAAAATTATTAGGTGATCTTCCGGGCAACCGCGTATTGATCGATCACTTTTTAGATAGAGCCGAAGAAGCAGAATCTGATTCGATTTCTGACGGAGATGATGTTCACATTGTAGGTATGATGGAACACATTGAACCTGCAGGTATCCACTCAGGAGATTCATTCGCGGTATTGCCAACGTTCAGCTTATCAGATAAAGTGACGCAAGCCATGGAAGAATATTCCATCAAAATTGCAAAAGCTTTAGATGTGCGTGGTTTGTTAAACATTCAGTTTGCGATTAAAGATGAAAAGGTTTACGTAATTGAAGCAAACCCAAGGGCTTCTCGTACGGTTCCATTCATCGCGAAAGCTTACGATGTTCCTTACATTAACATTGCGGCTAAAATTATGTTAGGTGTTGCGAAATTGAAGGATTTCACCATCGAACGTAAGTTGAAAGGTTACGCAATTAAAGAGCCTGTTTTCTCTTACGAGAAATTCCCGGAGGTGACTAAAGAGTTAGGTCCGGAAATGAAATCAACCGGTGAAGCGATCCGTTTCATTAAAGATTTGGAAGATCCTTATTTCCGCAAGCTTTACAAAGATAAATCAATGTATTTGAGTAAATAATAGCTAAGGGCGATGGAAACATCGCCCTTTTGTTTGTCAGAAAATTTCGTGTTAATATTTGTTAAAACTTAACATCGAGAAATTTTAGTAGGTATATTCATTTGATTTAATAAATCCTTACTAAATGAAATCCCTATTTACCCTATGTTTTGTCCTTGTTTCCATAACTGGCTTTACGCAAACTTCTCAGCAAATTCGAAACTTAACCGCGTTTAGCAAACTATACGGATACGTTCAATATTTCCATCCTTCGGATGAAGCATCTAGAATCGAATGGCAGGGCTTTGCTATTTATGGAAGTCAAAAAATGCTGCAAGTTAAAGATGATCAGGAATTAATAACCACATTAAATGAATTATTTTTACCTGTTGCACCAACTCTAAAACTTTCTTCAAAAGCTGATCTGAAGTTTGACTTAAGCGAAATTACACCTCAAAACTTAACAGGATATAAATCCATTTATTGGCAGCATGTTGGCTTGAAATTACCTTATTTTGATACTAATTATAACAGTATCAGGATTAATAGAATTAATCCAATTACTCAGAAAAAAATTACAGAAAATGCATTTGCTTTAGCTCCAGTTAACGTTGCTACCTATAAAGGGAAAAAGTTCATCCTAAATATTCATGCTGAATCGGACATAAAAAATTTGGTTTTGAAACCGTATCTGGACAAACTTGTTTTCATAAAAGCGTCTGCTGTATCAAATAAAGAGAAGGAATATTTCTTCGAAGGCGTTTTTGATCCGCAGTTGGAATTATTTGCAATTGCTATTGAGCCAAATTTTAGCACAGGGTCTTTAAATGTTAATAAAATCAGTTTAAAGATAATTGATGAAGGTAAAACATTGGATATTCCATTGGTTGAAAATACTGTAGCTTTAAATCAACTGGATTCGAAGATTGATATCAGGATTGTTCGATTTTTTAGACCGGAAGGCGACCAAAAGCTTTTTGATAAAGAACTGAAAATTGGAGAATTTATAGCGAAACCTTTGGTGCCTGGAATAAAGTTTATGATGCCTTTAGCGCTGTACGGAAATGAAAAGCACACTTTTCCAATTGTTAACGAAACAAATGTGACTGAACTCATTAACCGAGCTTATGCCTCCTGGCCTAAAGATGAGCAGGGTGAATTTAAAATTAGGGGGGCGGATATAACTATTCGATTGGCCGATGTTGTGATTTTATACAACGCATTAAAACATTCTTATCCTTACTGGGATGATGCTACAATAAATGCCGATGAATTGTGGAACAAAAGCATATTAAGGGTTTTCAGTGATAAAACTGATCTAGATTTTTTGAAAACATTAAAGTGGATCGCAAATTCACTCAATGATGGTCACATGTTTGTGGATTTGCATGGTGATACGGATAAAGACATTGCTACTTTGCCAATGCTTTTTGATATAGCTGAAGGAAAAGTTGTCATAAAAAAGGTGCTCGATTCAGGATTGGTTCAGAAGGTTAAAGCCGGCGACGAACTCACTAAAATTAACCAAAAAAATCCATTTGATATTCTGCGTTCTACGGATTCGCTTTTTTCTGGCTCAAAACAATGGAAGCAAGCAAAAAGCCTGATAGCCCTTACAAAAGGAAAAAGAACGAAGTTTTGCATTTGAATTTGAACCGAAGAGGGCAAAATCTTTCTGTTGATGTTGCCCGAACCTTTCCATACAGTGAATATGTTTCTGGTTCAGATCGAAACAATAGAGGAGCGTGTGAATGGATTTCGAGTGATATCTTTTATATTAACTTGAACAAAACTACAACCGAGGCACATATGGCTGAGATTTTAAAAGCAAAATCTGTCATTGTAGATATGAGAGGTTATCTGAATGAAAATACCGAAACTTTTCTATCGCATTTAACACATCAGAAACTTACTGCAAGCAGCGGAATGTTTACTCCCCAAATTTTATATCCAGATTATAAAAACGTATCGTACACTATCGGATCTTATACTATTGAACCTGTGCTTCCTTATGTAAAAGCAAAAATTTTTTTATTATCCGATGCTACTGGTCAAAGTGCGACTGAGAGCTTTTTATCTGCATACAAACAATTCAAAGTGGTTACTATTGTTGGGCAGCCGACGTCCGGAACCAATGGCGGTATTAATTTAGTATCCATGCCAGGCGGCTATCGCTTTTTTTATTCTGGCATGTTAGTCAAAAATCCTGATGGAAGCAAGCATCATTTAAATGGTGTAATACCGGATGTTACTGTTAATAGTACGATTAAGGGTATACAGGAATGTAAAGATGAAATTCTTGAAGAAGCCATTAGATTAGCCACAGAAGATAAATAGTGTTTTCTGCTGTTCTCTTGGTTCTGCACCTATCTATATAAGGTTAAGTTCCCCTATCCTTGTTTCTAAAGTAAAGAAGTTTTTCAACTTTTTTTCTACCTTGATGCAACGTTTTAAAATCCCTTATGTCTTATAATCAGAATATTCAAAATTTTGGAGACCGTTTACGTAGATAAAAACCTAGAGCTAGTAAAAGCATGCATGCAGGGCAGCCGGGCAGCGCAGTTTGATTTGTACAAACTGTATGCAAAGGCAATGTATAATGTCGCGTTGCGAATTCTAAATTATGAAGAAGAAGCTGAAGATGTTTTACAGGAATCTTTTTTAGATGCATTTACCCGAATTGTAGATTTCAGACAGGAAACCACCTTCGGACTCTGGCTAAAACAGATTGTGATTAACAAATCCATTAATTATCTGCGTAAGCGCAAGTTTGAATTTGTTGGAACAGATGAAATTGCTGAATTACCAGACGAAATATCGGCAGATGACTATGACGTAAAACTCCAGGCAGATGAAGTGAGGAGTGCGATTGCAGAACTGCCAGATGGTTACAGAGTGGTTTTGAGTTTGTATTTGTTAGAAGGTTATGACCACGAAGAAATTGCACATATTTTAAAAATTAGTGAAAACACAAGTCGCACGCAATACATGAGGGCGAAGAAAAAATTGAAAAGTATTTTAGAACAGAAAGGGATGAGAGATGAATAATAGATTAGAAACTTTTGTTAAGGAAAACCGGAAGGCTTTTGACATTATGGAACCACCAGCTGGCCTATGGGCAAAAATTGAGCTGGAGCTAGATGCCAAAAAAAACTCAGGAAGCGCAAAATAAAAAAAAGCCGATAAAGCTGTATTTATGGATGAGTGTGGCCGCAAGTATCGTAGTGGTTTTCGGTATAGTTTGGTTGTACGCCGGAAGGTTACAAAACAAAGATTTAGAAATCGCTGATGTTAATGCAGCCTATGCACAAAAAGAAGTTCATTTTACCGGATTAATAACCGAAAAAAGAGATAGCCTGGCCATTTTCGCCTCTGCAAATCCTGAGCTTTATAAAAAGTTTACCGCTGATTTAGCCAAACTTGATGAAGAATATGAAAGGTTACGGTTAGAACTTCCAACATCGCCCAACCAAACATTTGTGGTTAAAGCAATGGTAAAAAACCGCGAAATTCAATTGCAATTATTAAAACAACAGCTTCTCATCATTAATCAGGTAGATGATTATAAAAGAGTCAACCAGATTTAGCAGGAAGTATAAAGTATAAAGTGAAAAGTATAAAGTAAAAAGTTGAAGTGATTGAGATCTTAATACCTGATATCAATACTAACTACTCATAGGATACGCTCATTACATTTCAGTGCAAACCGGTCGGCAGGTTAGCTTGTAAATGTTTAACAATTAACAAACATGAAAACAATAAAAATATTTTTAGGCCTTTTTGGCTCTTATCGCCGTAAAAACGAATGCCCAACAAAGCGTGGTGGTAAACGCATCAAATGATACTTATGCAGCAGTTTCAGTAAAAAGTACGGTTAGCGTCAATCAAGATGTTGAATCAGGAGCTGATGCAGAACGTTCGAAATCTTTCTCGAAAACCTTCAGTGTAGATAATAGTGATAAAGTAAACCTGAACAATCAGTATGGTTCTATCACGATAAAAACCTGGGATCGAAAAGAAGTGAAAGTTGATATAGATATCAAAGCTTTCAGTAACTCTGACAATGATGTTCAGAAGTTATTAGATGGTGTAAATATCGATGCCAACAAAAATGGTGATGTGGTTACTATTAAAACCAATCTGGCTGATCGTGGTGGACGTTGGGGCAGAGGCGTTAGGAATGGCGTAACTACCTGGAGAAGGGAAGTTAAAATCAACTACGTTGTTTATATGCCATCAGCTAATCCGCTATCTGTTTTACAACAATATGGAAATGTAGAGTTGGGCAACTTCTCAGGACCAACTTCTTTAAAAGTTCAATACGGAAATTTGGTTGCGGGCAATTTAAGCAATACCAATAATTACGTCAACGTACAGTATGGTAAATGTGATATTCAGGATTTAAATGCTGCCGTAGTTAAACATGAGTACAATGGCCCGGTAACCATTGGATCTGTAGGTACACTGGAGTTAGATGCCGAGTATGTGGGTGTGAATATCAACACCATTCGCAGATCAGCTGATATCAAAGTACAATATGGCAAAGGCTTAACAGTTGGAACAATAGGCGGAAATCTGTTATTGAGTGCAGAATATGCCAAAGTAAATATCAATACTGTGAAGGGAAATACAGTTGTTAAACAAGCTTACGGCGATTTAAATATCGCATCAGCGGGAAAATTAGCCGTGAATGCCGAGTATTCAAATGTTACGCTGGGCACTTTGAACGGTGATGCAAACATCAATATGGATTATAATAGACTAAACGTGAGTGAAATTACGCCAGCCTGTAAAAACTTCACTTTTGGGGGCGAGTATGTGAGTGTCGGAATTGGTTTTGCAGATCGTTTTAATGCTAACTTTAATGTTTCAACTTCTTATGCAGGATTCAAGTATGGTTCGAATGTTACCTCTAGTTTGGTTAGTAAAGATGATGAAAACAAAAAATATGCTGGCAAAATTGGAAGTGGTGGCACCGCTAATGTAAGTGTGAAAACAGAATACGGATCTGTAACTTTTAAATAGCCAATCACACTGAAAATCGTCAAAAGATAAAAATGGAAAGTCTTACCTAATTTTACGGTAAGGCTTTTTGTTTTATACGGTCTTGTTAAATTTGCTTTATCTTTATCAACAGCAATGAAAATTTATCTTTCCATCTTCATTTTACTTCTAAGTTTAGCAGCAACAGCACAGGAAGTTAAATGGGCTACTCAGGAAACTTTTTTTGAAGATTTGACAGGTAAAGATTTACCTGATTTTAAAGGATTAAAAACCAATCGAAAAGCGTTCTTCAAATCTAATTTGACAAATCAGATAACTGTGATAAATTTTTGGTTTGAAAGCTGCCCTCCATGCATTGCAGAAATGCCTGAACTCAATAATTTAGCTGACAAATATGCTAAAAAAGGTGTACGTTTTGTTGGAATTACTCATGATTCACCAGCATTGGCAAAACGATTTCAAAAGAAAAATGGATACCGATATGAAATTGTAAGTTTATCTAAAGCAGCCATCTCGAAACTTAATATTAATCATGGTTTTCCATCAAATATCCTAATCGGGAAAAACGGTAAAATCTTAATGGCAATGGCAAATTTTTCATTGGTCGATCCTGAGTTTAAAGAAAAATCAATTCTCTTTGAACAGAAACTATTAAATGAAATTAAATAACTGCTTTTATAAAATGTTTAACTTAGTTTTCTAAGCGTATTCCAACATTTCTAAACATGATTTCATCCCCCGCTTCAAAAACTTATGTCGCATTTGGCGCAGTCATCATTTGGTTTTCAATCCTACTGCAGTTTTATGTGAGTTTGCAGCAAGCTAATTTCCATCTTATAGAAACGCTTAAGTTATTTCTTTCCTTCTTTACGGTTACCACAAACATTTTGTTGGGATTCTGTTTGCTATCCCTTTGGTTAGTGAAAGAGAAAAATTTAGGTGTCTTTTTTTCCAAGCCATCTACCCTTACGGCGTTAACAGTATATATTTTAGTGGTCGGGCTGATCTACAATGTTTTGTTACGTGGTTTATTACATCCCACGGGCTGGGCCAGAATCGCCGATGAACTTCTACACGTTGCCAGTCCGCTTATTTTTTTTAGGTTTCTGGATTTTCTTTGTTGATAAAACTAAGTTAACCTATAAAAGTGCGTTAACCTGGTTAATTTACCCAATAGCCTATATTGTGTTTATTGTAATCCGGGGTTATCTGATTAATTTATATCCCTACCCATTTATAAATGTTGTCAACTTAGGCTATCCTAAAGCAGTTCTGAATGCATTTTTTTGTGTAGTGCTTTTCTGGTTGCTTTCTATCCTACTCATTTGGATTGGGAAAAAAACGGTTAAACACTAAAGAATATATTCTTCGTTAATGGGTTTAATTGGCTCCGGAATATCCGTTTCTTCCAGCATTTGCAACAGATTGATTTCTATTGTCCGGGTAATTTGATTTAGAGGAACGCCGGCCGAATTGTTTTCAAAAGGATTAACCAGACTCATTCCATTAATTTGCGTGGAGACAAACACAAAACCAATTAACCAGCCAAGAAATATAGATGCAGGTCCGGCATCCTGACTAATTACCAGCGTAAAGGTAACTACAAACAGCCAGATAAATACTTTCGTCAGATAAGTATAAGTTGTAGGGAAAATGGTGTTTTTAATCCGTTCGCTCATTCCCATCGAGTCAGAAAACCTCACCAGCATTTCATTAATTTCAATAAATCTGAAACCGTCTATTTGGTTGGCTTTGGAAAGCTTTTGTAAATCTCTCGATTGAATGTTCAGTATTGCGTTATGAACATTGGTATGCTTCGCAACTTCCTTTAAATCTTCCTCAGATAAATACTTTATATAAATTTCGTCAACTGCCCCCCTTAAACTTGCTTTCAAAGCATATAAAAAGGCAATGTGGCGATAAATCATTCGTTTAGCTGAAACAGGATCCTCATCGATGTAATTCAACAAAGCCCTGGCGAATGATCTTGAATCATTTACGATAGCTCCCCAAATTTTCCGGCCTTCCCACCACCGGTCATAAGCCTGGTTATTATTGAAACCAATGAAAAATGCAATTGCAGTACCCAACACGGTTGGTATAATAGTCGGAATAACAAAGTGATGTGCTATTAAATATTCCCTAATGAAGTAGGCGGCAGTACAGGAAGCGATCATAATCAGATCAACATGCCAGGTATTTCGTAAAATTCTACTGAGTCTAATGTTTTGTATTAAAAGCATATATGTTTATTGGAAAATGAAAATACAAAGCAGAGGCTGAAATGTTTGCAAACGTAACAAATTTAATCACAGACGGTGCAGGTTGCTGATTGTCATGCAAATGTTTATATTGGGAAACCAAATATTCCTAACATCTCATGAGCGAAACTTTACCAAAGAATAATATCTTTAAAGTGATTGGTGCATCATCACTTGGAACCCTAATTGAATGGTACGACTTTTACATCTTTGGAAGTTTAGCCGTTATTATTGGTCATCAACTCTTTCCTGAAGATGCAGGCGCTTCTGCGTTAATCAATACACTGGCGATATTCGCAGCAGGTTTTATTGTTCGCCCATTCGGAGCTTTAGTTTTTGGTCGTTTAGGTGATTTAATTGGAAGAAAATATACGTTTCTTTTAACATTGGTTTTAATGGGTGGATCTACTTTTTTAATCGGACTCATCCCCTCATATAAAAGTATTGGTTATGCCGCACCTGTTCTGGTTTTGATTTTGCGTTTGGTGCAGGGTTTAGCGCTTGGCGGAGAATATGGCGGTGCTGCAACTTATGTGGCAGAACATGCGCCTAAAAACAAAAGAGGCTTTTTTACCAGTTGGATTCAAACCACCGCAACACTTGGATTATTTCTTTCTTTGGGTGTAATTGTAATTACCAAAAACATTTTAGGTGCAGAAACCTTTGGCGATTGGGGCTGGAGAATTCCCTTTCTGCTTTCTATTTTACTGGTAGTGGTTTCCATTTATATCCGGATGAAAATGCATGAGTCGCCGATGTTTTCCAAATTAAAGGCTGAAGGCAATGTATCTAAAAATCCATTGAAAGAAAGTTTTAATAACAAGGCGAATTTTAAAATGGTGTTGCTCGCTCTTTTTGGCGCCACTATGGGTCAGGGCGTAATCTGGTACACCGGGCAATTTTATGCCCAATCTTTTTTAGAAAACACTTGTAAACTTGATTTCAACGATTCGAGGTATATTTTACTTTGGGGAATTGCATTCGCCACACCATTCTTTGTGATTTTTGGTGCCTGGAGTGACAAGGTTGGCCGAAAGTGGATCATGCTGAGTGGGATGTTGCTGGGCATTGTTTTCTACCGCCCAATCTATCAGGCATTTTTAGATGATACAGATTTCAGCAAAGTTGAACAAAGCGATATATTATCTGCTAAAACGGCTCCATCAAGTGCTGTTTTAATTGCAAATACTGCCGATAGTTTAAGAACGATCACTACAAAAGTTCAATTGAAAAACGGAGCGTCGTACAGTGTGGTGAAAACTGATACGGTTTCGGTTCAGCAAGGAATTCGTTCCGGTACCGAAATTGTTAAGGATAAAGTTTTACCAACACCAATATTCTGGAAATTTGTAGGCTTAATTTTCTTTCAGATTTTACTGGTAACTATGGTTTATGGACCAATTGCCGCCTTTTTAGTGGAACTTTTTCCAACTAAAATACGATATACTTCCATGTCGCTACCTTATCATATTGGCAATGGCGTGTTCGGGGGATTGGTGCCTTTTATTGCAACATTAATTGCAAGTTTTTCAGGCTCTACACCACTTTCTGGTTTGTGGTATCCAATTGGCATTGCAACATTAAGTTTAATTATTGGAACAATTTATTTGTCGAACAAAAAGGACGAAAGCATTAACGATTAATACTGTAAGCATGAACACGATAAAGAAATTTTTAGGATTAATCTGGATGATTCTCGGGCCTGTTGCGATGACCTTTCTGTTTATTCAAGCTGTTGAAAAAGTCGGACTAACCCACACAGATATTGAAAGAACCAACACGATGTTGCAGTGGGGAATTATTCTTTTCATTTTCTTGCCAATTAGTCTAGGATTGATGATTTTCGGCTTTTACGCCTGGAGAGGTGAGTATGATCACCTGCCTCAAAACTCAGAGGAGATATAAGTTAAGCGGTTAACACCTAAATTAATAATGAGCTTTCGTGACTGCCGTGCTTCCGTGGCTATAATTGGAATTTTTCAAATCTTAATACCGAAGCCCACGCTCGTTTCTAACGAGCGTGTAAATAGCATTTCGTGTTTCACAAATCATTTACACTAGAATCGCTTTCGCACAAATGGAATTTGCCGCGGAAACACCAAGATCACGGAAAATTAAAGGCAAGCTTCCATGGCAATAACTGACATTTACAAAACCCTTAATAATAACCCTTTTAAATATTCTCCTTCAGAAAATGAAATTCTAACAGGATGATCTTCCGGTTGGCAAAACTGTTTAATGATTTGAACTTCTTTTCCTGCATCGAGTGCAGCCCAGGCGATTATCTGTTTAAAAGTTTCAATATCTACAGCGCCAGAGCAAGAAAACGTAGCCAATAATCCGCCCTTTTCTAAAAGCAGCATGCCTAATCTATTCAAATCTTTATAAGCTCTTGCTGCTCTATCTAACGCAGAACGTGACGGTGCATATTTTGGTGGATCAAGAACAATCACATCAAATAATTCTCCCGCCTCTTTAAACGCTCTAAGTTGTTTATTTACATCAGATTGAATGGTTGTTACTTTCTTTGGATCGAATTTATTCAGGGCAACATTTTGCTGGAGTGTTTCTACCGCCAGTGCTGAGCTATCCACACTGGTTACAGCTTCCGCATCATTGGCCAAACTGTTCAAACTAAATCCACCACTGTAACTGAAACAGTCCAGTACTTTTTTGCCTTTCGTATAACTGGCTAAAATTTTTCGGTTATCACGTTGGTCGCAATAGAAACCAGACTTTTGACCTTCAGCAATGTTGATGTTGTAGGCAATTCCATTCTCTTTAACTTCTAAAAATTCAGGTGGATTTTCGCCCCAAAGCAAGCCATTTTCAATAGGCAAACCTTCGTGTGTTCGGGCAGTGGCGTCACTCTTGTCAAAAATCCCTTTTGGTTTAAGTTGCGCTTTTAAAATATCAACAATATCATTTTTTACACTTTCTATGCCCGAACTTAAAATCTGTAAAGAAAGAAAATCAGCATATTTATCAACGATTAATCCGGGTAAAAAATCCGCTTCGCTAAAAACTAAACGGCAGGTATTGGTTTGTTCAGAAAGAATAAACTGGCGTGATGCGATAGCTTGTTTCAATCGGCTCTCATACCATGTTCTATCAATGATTTGGGTTTCATCCCATTCCAAAAGGCGAACAGCTACTCGAGAATTGTTGTTGTAATAGCCGTAGGCCAGAAATTCGTGATCAAAAGCGAAAACTTTAACCACCTCACCATTTGCTGGTTTTCCTTTTACTTTTTCCAATGCGCCAGAAAATACCCATGGATGTCTTTGTAATGCAGCTTTTTCTTTTCCCTTTTTTAATACGATTTCTACCATGTTGCAAAGGTAGTAATTAGTTTGGAGTGTAAAATTGAGCGATTAAAATCCGGGATGATCAGTGAAGAATTTACATTTCAAAAGAGCTCAGGGCAAAAACGCCGGTTAAAGCATTTACAGAAATCTGTTTCCAAGGATTTTCTGCATTCTTACCAATTCAGTATCTAATATTTTGGTTTCAAATTCTGTAACGGGTCTTTTGGCTTCAATCATCGAAATTAATAGTTCGGTAGCTACCTGTCCCATTTCGAATGCCGGTTGCTTAACAGATGTTAGCGATGGAGAAAAAAGTTCTACCAGATTGGAATTGGTAAATCCTGCAATCGCGATTTTGTGTGCAATTTCTGGGTTTGTTTTTTTCAAGGCCATGATGCAACCGGTGGTTAGCCTGTCACTTGAAATGAAGATGCCATCAGGCTTATAGGGCAAAAGTTCCTTTACAGCCTGTTCCAGCTCCTCACTGTGCATGCCACAATGCTGGCAGTATTTAACAAGTTCAGGTTTGAATTCGATATGATATTTTGCCAGCGCAGCTTTATAACCTTTTAATCGCTCTCTCGTGATGGAAAGATTTTCCGAATTGGTGAGGTGCGCTACCGTTCTTTTCCCCGAAAGGATCAGATGTTCTGTGGCATCAAAAGCACCTTTGAAGTTATTGGCAATTACTTTATGGGTTGCAAAATCTTCCGGTACCCGATCAAAGAAAACAATTGGCAAACCTTTCGCATACAATTCGCGTAGATAATTAATATCCTGTGTTTCAGATGAAAGTGCAATCAGAAGACCATCAATGGAACGAGATGCCAAATGCTCTACGTTGAGTTTTTCCTGCTTGTACGATTCGTGTGTTTGAGATATAATGACGTGATAACCGCGATCATAGGCAATTGATTCAATGCCATTAATTACCTGCGAAAAAAAGTTGTTTGCAATTTCACTTACAATGATCCCGATAGAATAACTTCTTCTTTCCTTTAAACTGCGAGCAATTGGATTTGCCCGGTAATTTACCTTCTCCGCATAAGCTAAAACAAGCTTTTTAGTTTCTTCGCTAATTTCATAACGATCCCTCAAAGCTCTTGAAACAGTGGAAGTAGATAGTCCGAGTGCTTTGGCTATGTCTTTTATGGTAGAAGTTTCAAATCTCATTTCCTGGTAATGCGTACAAGTTACAAAAAAATATCTTTTAAGCCTGTTTCAAATGGCCTATTAATAAGCGTTAAAACAACGTTTTTGGGAACGTTTGCACAGTTTTTTACCTAAAATCGGCTACAATCGATTTTAAGTTTGTAAAATTGTTATACCAATCTAACCAAATATAAACCCATAATAATCTGTTGAAATAGAATTAAATTCTATGTGCGAGCGATTGCGCAATTTTTTAAAAACCAAATATTTTATTTAATCCCATAATTTATGAGCAGAGTTTTACTCGTTTTTTCATTTCTATCTTTTTTTTGGATTTTCCGTAACGCTGGCACAAACCAGGCAGTTGACAGGAACGGTAAAAGATAAGGCTGATGGACAACCACTCGTTGGTGTAAGTGTTACCGTTAAGGATTCCAAAACAGGTGCCAGCACAGATGCAAAAGGTATGTTCAAAATTACTGTCCCTCAAAATGGTGGCGTGGTTACCTTCACTTATATTGGCTACAAAACCAGAACCATCACCCTTACGGGGCAAACCAAACTCGATGTTTCGCTAGAGGAGGATGCCAATACCTTGCAAGAGGTTACCGTAAATATTGGTTATGGTGTAGTGCGTAAAAAGGATTTAACCGGTGCGGTATCATTAGTTGGCGCCGATGTGATAGCAGCAGCGCCAGTATCATCAGCATTGGAAGCCATTCAAGGTCGTGTGGCTGGTATCAACATTGCCTCTACTGAAGGATCTCCAGATGCAGATTTAGTGGTTCGCGTTCGTGGAGGCGGTTCCATCACTGGCGATAACTCACCATTATATATCGTTGATGGCTTCCCTGTGGCATCTATAGCCGATATTGCTCCGCAGGATATTGAAACTATCGATGTATTAAAAGACGCTTCTTCTACTGCTATTTATGGTTCAAGAGGTGCAAACGGTGTGATTTTAGTCACTACCAAAAACAGCAAAGATGGCAAAACATCAGTAAGCTATAATGTATTCACCGGTATTAAGCAACTGGCAAATAAGCTTGATGTATTATCTCCTTTGGATTACGTAACCTGGCAATATGAACGGGCACTTTTAGATAAAACCCCAAATGATTACACGCAGTATTTTGGCAATTTTCAAGACATTGATTTGTATGGAAATGTGCCTGCGAACGATTGGCAGGAGATTATTTTCGGTCGTACAGGAACTACTTTTAACCAAAATTTAAACATCAGCGGCGGTGGCGATAAAACTAAATACAGCCTGAGCCATAGCTTCGTGAAAGATAAAGCAATAATGCAGCTTTCAGAGTTTGAAAGACAAAATATCAATTTTAAGCTCAACCATAAATTGTATAAAGGACTTACGCTCGATTTTGGTTTGAGGTATGCAGATACCAAGACTAAAGGTGGTGGTGCTAACGAACAGAATGAAGTTTCTTCAGCCGATTCACGCTTAAAAAATGCGATGTTATATCCATCTTTTCCGGTGCCGGGTTTAACCACTACAACAGAAACTGATGATGAGTTTAACCTTTACAACCCATTGATCTCCATTTCAGATAATGATCAATATGTTCACCGCAAAACATACAATATCAATGGCGCAATCAGTTACGATATTATTGAGAATTTAAGATTGCGGTCAGAAGTTGGCTATGATGGCTTTAGAAATGACATGGATCGTTTTTATGGCACAACAACCTATTATGTTAGAAATGTCCCTTCTGCTGAAAATCAAAATCTTCCTGCTTTGATTTTAACCAATACAAATAGAAACAGCATCAGAAATACAAACACCCTTAATTACAATTTCAGTAAGGTTTTAGGTAAAGATCATAATTTAAATGTGCTATTAGGGCAGGAATTTATCAAAACAGAACTGGGAATTTTAACCAATGTGGTTCATGGTTTTCCTAAATCATTTGGCTTTCAGGATGCCAGGGTTTTAACTACGCAAGGAAAAGCCAACGCTATTGATAACAACTTTTCTCCCGATGACAAACTACTTTCATTTTTTGGAAGAGCGAATTACGACTTTATGGGGAAATATTTGTTGAGCGCTACCTTCAGGGCAGATGGCTCATCGAAATTTTCTCCTGAAAATCAGTGGGGTTACTTTCCGTCTGTTTCCGGTGCCTGGAGAATTTCTCAGGAAGACTTCATGAAAGGAACAAAATCATGGTTAACTGATTTAAAATTGCGGGCAAGTTATGGTACAGCAGGGAACAACAATATTCCTCCGGGACAAATGAACCAAACTTTCCAAAACTCGGTTACCACCTGGGTTAATGGTTTTAACAACTATTGGGCAGCTTCAAAAACAATGGCTAACCCCGATTTGAAATGGGAAACCACAGTAACTAAAAATGTTGGATTAGATTTTTCGTTATTCAACTCAAAAGTAACGGGTACTGTTGATGCTTACCTGAACAGAACTAAAGATTTATTGCTACAATTCCCTGTGGCGGGAACGGGCTATGATTTCCAATACCGCAACATTGGAGAAACCCAAAACAAAGGACTGGAATTCTCCCTAAACTGGAATGCCATTAGAAAAACCAATTTCGATTTAAGTTTCAGCGCCAACATTAACTTTAACAGGAATAAAGTTGTATCCCTTGGTTCAATCAAAAATATCAACGGCCAGTCTGGCTGGGCATCTACTGAAATTGGTGTAGATTATTTAGTAGAAGAAGGCGCTTCAGTAGGCAGAATTTATGGTTACCGCAATGCAGGAAGATATGAAGTTTCTGATTTTTCAGGATATAATGCCACAACAGGCACCTGGACATTAAAACCAGGCGTTGTTGATGCCACTTCATTTATCGGCGCACTTCGTCCGGGATCGATGAAAATAGAAGATCTTTCGGGTGATGGTAAAATTGATTTATCAGATCGTACAGTAATCGGAAATGCAAATCCGTTAAATACCGGTGGTTTTTCGGTTAACTCCCGCATCTATGGTTTTGATATTGGAGCCTATTTCAACTGGAGTTATGGAAACGATATCTACAATGCCAATAAAATCGAATATACCTCAACCAGCAAATACAGTTCGCGAAATATGATTTCTACCATGGCAAGCGGCAGCCGCTGGAATAACCTTCGTCCAGATGGAACGATTAGCAACGATCCGGCAGAGTTGACCGCGATGAATGCAAATACCACATTATGGTCGCCATATATGAAAACCTTTGTGCTTAGCGATTGGGCAGTTGAAGATGGCTCGTTTTTACGCTTATCAACCTTAACATTAGGTTACACCCTACCTTTAAAAATCTCGGAAAAGCTGAAAATGAAAAAACTAAGGGTTTATGCTTCCGCCTACAATTTATGGTTATTAACCAATTATACAGGATTTGATCCGGAGGTTTCTACCAGACGCAGAACTAATTTAACACCGGGCGTAGATTACTCTGCCTATCCGAAAAGCAAATCGTTCGTATTTGGATTGAATGTTAATTTCTAATTATTAAGAAGATGAAAAAGATTATATACATCCTGTTCATGGTTGCAGGGATTACAACTTTAAACAGCTGCAAAAAAGCATTGGATGCGCCAACAAAATCGTCGTTAGATGAATCGGTTATTTTTGCCACTCCTGGTTTGGCAGAAGGGGCCGTTGCCGGAATTATTCAGTCTTTTGGCGAAACCAATTCTTATCGTGGTCGTTTCCTTGTTTTTTATGGGATAAACAATGATACTGAAGTAAACAATGCATTAAAAGCCACATCAGATGATAAATCGAGGTTATCAAATTACAATGCCAATGTGAACAACGGGCAAATGAATACCGATAATAATGCATGGGCAAAATTTTATGAAGGCATTGAGCGGGCAAATCTGGCCATCAGAGGGATTAGAACCTACGGCAAAATCGAAAGCAGTCCGCAAATGGCACAAATTTTAGGTGAAATTTTAACCCTTCGTGCTGTTTTGTACAACGACTTAATTAAAGGTTGGGGCGATGTACCTGCCCGTTTCGAGCCGATTACAACGGCAACAACTTATTTAGCCAGAAACGACAGAGATATAATTTACAAACAGCTTTTAAAGGATTTGGATGAGGCTGCAGGCTACCTGCCGTGGCCGAATGATAACGCCACAACAGCCAAAGTAGAGCGGGTAAGTAAGGCTTTCGCAAAAGGATTAAGAGCTCGTTTGGCATTGGCCGCTGGTGGTTATGCTCAGCGCTTAGATGGAACAGTTCGCCTAAGCTCGGATGCGGAATTATCAAAAGATAAAATGTACGCCATTGCCAAAAAAGAATGTGTCGATATCATTAACAGTGGCAAACTGCGCTTGCTGGGTTTCGAGGAAGTGTTCAGAAAATTAAATGAAGAAGCAGGTGCTGCAGGCCTGGAGTCTATCTGGGAAATTCCTTTTAGCGAGGGAAGAGGTCGGGTAATTTTTGATTTAGGTGTTAAACATTTAAAAACCGATAAATATACCGGGCAAAATAAAGGTGGTACCAACGGACCAAACCCGATTATGCTTTACGAGTACGAAACTGGCGATGTGAGGAGAGATGTTACCGTTGTTCCGTATGAATGGGATGGTGGGACCGGCGATACTGGCGGCTATCAGGTACCTTCGAGTTTAGGACGTTTATATTTCGGTAAATACCGTTATGAGTGGATGAAAAGAAGGGTAACCTCTACAAATGATGATGGTTTGAACTGGATGTATATGCGTTATGCTGATGTAGTTTTAATGGCTGCTGAAGCCATTAATGAATTGGATGGTCCAGCGGCAGCGGCACCTTATTTGAAAATGATCCGCGATCGTGCTTTCCCGGGCAATGCCGCCAAGGTAACCACATTCATGGCTGCTGCAACGGCATCTAAGCAGGCTTTTTTTAATGCTATTGTAAATGAAAGAGCCCTGGAATTTACTGGTGAAATGTTAAGAAAGGGTGATTTGATCCGCTGGAATTTATTAAATACTAAAATTGCGGAGGCTAAAATAAAGTTACAGCAATTGGAAAACAGGCAAGGCAAGTATGCTGCATTACCTTTAAAAATTTATTACAAAACGGCTGCCAATGGAGAAACCGTTGAAATTTATGGCTTGAATTATGGCGATACCGATGCACAGGGAGCGGCATTAGGTTATACTTCAAACAAAACCTGGTCGCTGGCTGCTTCAGGTGATGCCTCAACCTATTGGGATGCTTTAGCGGTTAAAGATCCGAATGCACAACAAGTTTGGCCGATTTGGCAGGTGTTCCTCGACTCATCAAATGGACTGTTAAATAATAAAAACCTGAATCTATAATGAATTGCGCTATGAATAGAAATAATCTATATACCCTATTTTTCTGTCTGCTAACTGTAGTCGGTTTTTCTGGCTGTAAGGATAACATTACTGAAGAAATTACAAAGCTGCAGGTTGACAGGGCGTTCTCGCCAACAGGCTTTACCGCTACTGTTGTCGATAAAACAGGAATCCGATTAACATGGAAAGCGGTAAACAATGCCAAGACCTATACGATCGAGGTTTTTGAAACGCCTGATTTTTCAGGTACTCCAGTAAAAACCGTTAGTGACATTACCTTCTTACAGGTTCCTTATACCGTTACTGGCCTTGCGGGAGATACGCAATATGCGATTCGGGTTAAAGCAATAGGGGAAGGTGTTACAGACTCAAAATATGTTACCGCAACGGCAAAAACTGATGCCGAACAAATTTTTCAGGCGGTAAATATGGCAAAATTAACAGCAACTTCAGCGGTGCTTAACTGGCCCGCCGGGCAAGCGGCAACTACCATTACGCTAATGCCTGGTAATATTACACGCAACGTTACCGCTGCCGAAGTAGCAGCAGGTGAGGCGGTAATTACAGGTTTAACAGGAGAAACTTCCTACACGGCTAAATTACTGAATGGGACAAAAGTTAGGGGATCCATTACCTTTACAACCTTACTTGATCTGGGAGGTGCCATTGCGGTCACCCCAGCAGATAATCTGATAACATTAATAGCTAATGCAAACGCTGGTGATGTTTTTGCACTTTTCCCGGGTACTTACACTGTAAATGCTGATGTGTTGGTTTCCAAATCTATTTCGATTAAAGGTGCGAGGCCAACAGATAAGCCCATTGTAAAAGGGATGGTTTTCAGAATGAAATCGAATGCCGGCTTATCATTAAAAGATTTAGATATTGATGGTACAGGCGCTTTGAACGGTAACCAAACAATTATTTATGACGATGCCCTGGATGCTGCTTACGGAAATCTGGCCATAGAAAATTGTAACATCAGAAACTACACCAAAGGTTTTATATACGTCAATGTAAAAGCATTAATTGAATCGGTTTCCATCAAAGGCAACCTGATCAGCAATATTGAATGTAACGGTGGCGATTTTATTGATTTCAGGGCAGGATTAGCGAAAACGCTAAACTTCTCCAATAACACGGTTTACAACTCTGTTATAGCTAGAGATTTTTTCCGGATGGATCCGACAGGCTCTACCAACTTCCCGGCATTCACATCAGTCATTACGGTAGCCACCAATACACTAAACGGTATAACCAATGGTGCGGCCAACAGACTATTTTATGTGCGTTTAGCTAAGCATGAAATTTATTTTTCGAAAAATATTGTAGCCAATTCTGGTGGAATCTTGACTAACCAAGCCTCAACGATCATTGTACCGGCAAACTTTACAGGCAATAACTATTTTAATTCGGCAACATATATTTCCGGAAGTGCAACAGCTGGTGCGAAGTATGATACAGGTACTTTCACAACTTTGAATCCTGGTTTTACAAATGTAGCTGCGGGTAATTTTACCATTAGCCAGTCAGATTTGAGAACAAATGGAGTCGGCGATCCCCGTTGGAGAAATTAGTCCCGTTATATATTCTACAGGGCAGATTTTATCTGCCCTTTTTTATTGAAATATAAGTTGTAGGTTTTACATTTATAACATGATGCTATCCCACTCAGTTAAATATGCAGCTTTGACTTTATTGCTATTATTATTTAGTAAGGTTAACGCTCAGGATCCCAAATACCCTTCAGAAATTACGGTATCACAGCAAGGAAATAGAAATTACAAAACCATTCAGGAGGCCATAAACTCGATCAGAGATTTAGGTGAGAAAGAAGTTACCATTAATATCAAAAATGGAATTTATCGGGAGAAGATTATTATCCCTTCCTGGAAGACAAAAATAAAACTGATTGGGGAGAGTAAAGATCAAACCATCATTACCAATAATGATTATTCGGGAAAGGTTGTTGCTAACGGATTAGATGCGTTTGGCCTGGCAAAAATGTCTACCTACACTTCATATACGGTATTAATTCAGGGCAATGATGTTACGCTCGAAAATTTAAGCATTGTAAACTCAGCAGGACGGGTTGGGCAGGCAGTGGCGTTACATGTAGAGGGCGATCGTTTTGTAGCAAAGCATTGCAACATCCTCGGAAATCAGGATACACTTTATGCTGCCACGGCAAACAGCCGACAGTTTTACCAGGATTGTTTTATTGAAGGGACAACGGATTTTATCTTCGGGAAGGCTACAGCAGTATTCCAAAACTGCACCGTTAAAAACCTGAGTGATTCTTACCTCACGGCGGCTTCGACCTCGAAAAATCAGCCATATGGCTTTGTTTTTTTAAGCTGTAAAATTGTTGCAGACAGCGCTGTAAAAAAGGCCTATCTCGGCCGACCCTGGCGGCCTTATGCCAAAACCGTTTTTATAAACTGCGACTTAGGAAAGCATATTGTTCCCGAAGGATGGAATCCATGGAAAGGCGACAAAATGTTTCCTGACAAAGAACAAACTACTTTTTACGCTGAATTTAAGAGCTCCGGGCCTGGTGCTTCTCCAAAAAACCGGCTATCGTGGACGAAACAGTTATCGGAAAAAGAAGCGAAAACCTATACACTGAAAAATATACTTGGAGGCACCGATCAATGGACTCCATTAAAAAACAACTAATATGAAATTTAAACTTTGCCTCGTTTTATTGTTTGGTGCAGTGATGTTTAGCGCATTTACTCTATCGCGAAAACAGACTACACTTTACATCATAGGAGATTCAACTGCGGCCAATAAATCTGAAAAAGCCTACCCGGAAACAGGTTGGGGAATGGCGCTTCAAGCTTTTTTTAAGGATGATGTAAAAGTAGATAACCGGGCTTTAAATGGCAGAAGTACAAAATCTTTCCGGAATGAAAATCGTTGGCAGCCCATACTTGATCAGCTAAAAGCTGGTGATTATGTTTTTATAGAGTTTGGCCACAACGACGAAAAGGTTGATAAACCAACTGTGGGTGTTACGCTGGACGATTTTAAAATCAACCTTGTTAACTATGTAAACGAAACCCGAAGTAAGAAGGCCATACCAGTTTTGCTTACGCCTATCTCGAGAAGAAGTTTCAAAAACGGGATATTAGTTGATTCTCATGGCGGTTATCCGGCAGTAACACGCAAAGTTGCTGATTCTTTAAAAGTCCCGTTAATTGATATGCTGTTGAAAACTGAAAGTCTGCTCAATCGCTTAGGCGATCAAGGTTCCGTTAAATTATTCCTTCATGTTGATTCCGGTCACGTAAATTATCCTAAAGGGAAGAAAGATGATACGCATTTAAGCCCGGATGGCGCCAGAGAAATTGCCGGCCTTGCAGTGCAGGGGATGAGAGAAAGTAAATTAGGTTTAGCGAAACATTTGAAATAAAGGTTGCCGTCTTTGCGTACGAGTTCGATGAGCAGCTTGAGCCGAGTTTCGACGAACACAATTTATAGAAAAAGCCGCAAATTCGCAGGTTTAATCTGCAAATCTGCGGCATTATTTATTGATACTTTTTCTAGAAAATATATTTTGTACTTAAGAAATTCGAATCATTTCCATTCACGATTTCATTCAGTAACTTTTTATTGTCATCTGTAAATTTAGTGGCCACTAATGAACGGATGGAGAATGAGCGTAAAGCATCCACAACAGAAAGTGTTCCTTCCGCACTATCTTTACGGCCAGTAAAAGGAAATACGTCCGGACCGCGTTGACACTGGCAATTGATGTTCACACGACTTACCTGATTCACCAAAGGGTCAATTAAAGATGAAATAACATTGGCGTTGCTGCTAAAAATACTCACTTGTTGTCCATGAGGTGAGCCAATCAAGTATTCAATAGGTTCTTCCAAATCATCAAAAGGAACCACCGGAACAATCGGACCAAACTGCTCTTCACGATATAATTTCATGTTGCTGTTTACAGGGTAAACAATAGCCGGATAAACGAAAGTTTCGAAAGTTTGCCCACCATTTTTGTTCACTACTTTTGCGCCATGTGAAATGGCATCGTCGATACAATCTTTCAAATATTCAGGTTTGTTCAATTCTGGTAGCGGCGTTAAGTTTACACCTTTTTCCCATGGCATACCGAATTTCAGCTTTTCTACTTCAGCAGATAAGCGTTTCAAAAACTCTTGCGCCAAACTGCGGTGTACATAAACAATTTTAAGAGCGGTACAACGCTGACCATTAAAAGAAAGCGAGCCTAAAACGGTTTCTGAAACAGCCAAATCCAAATCAGCATCTTTGGTGATGATCGCCGCATTTTTAGCATCTAAACCTAAAATTGCCCTTAAGCGGTTTACTTTTGGATGCAATTTTTTTAACTCGTTTGCTACTTTGCTTGAGCCAATTAATGTCAATACATTAATTTTTCCAGATTTCATCAGGCCGGGAACAATCGTATTTCCACGACCGTAAATCGTATTTACAACACCTTTTGGAAAGCTCGAACGGAAAGCCTCCAATAACGGGTAATGTAATAATGTACCATGTTTCGGTGGTTTGAATAAAAGCGTGTTGCCCATAATCAGAGCAGGAATCAACGTTGTAAAAGTTTCATTTAAAGGATAATTAAACGGACCCATACAAAGTACTACCCCTAGTGGTGAACGACGAACCTGTGCTACAATTCCCTGCTCAATTTCAAAACGTGAAGATTGTCTGTCAATATCTTTCAAAGCATCAATCGTGGCATAGATGTATTCTACCGTACGATCGAACTCTTTAATAGAATCGGCATAAGACTTACCGATTTCCCACATAATTAGCTTGGCAACAATTTCTTTTTGTTCCAGCATCTTATGCGTAAAATTTTCAACACAGGTGATGCGATCTGCAACACTCATGGTTGGCCATTGTCCACGACCATTGTCGTAAGCCGCTACAGCAGCATCTAATGCCTCAGTTGATTCTTTTTCGGTACATACCGGAAAACTACCAATCCGTTTACGTTTATAGCCTTCAGGCGTTTTCACGCAAACTGGAGAAAAGACCTCATTGAAAGGCCCGGTCCACGTTTTCATTTCTCCATTGGAGAGAAACTCTTTTTGATTGATTTCTTCTTTGAGCCGAAATTCCTCCGGAATTTGGCTTTCTTCAACGAAAATACTTTCGAGATTTAAAGTTGTGCTCAATTTGGTTGGTTATTAGGTTTATAATTGTGTTAATCCATAGTTTAACTATAGATTTATTTCAAAGCTGGAGACCCATAGCCAGTTAAGCCCGGATCTTCAGTTTATTTTATGCTAGTTCTATTACTTTATATTTTGGTACCAGTGTTTTCATCACCGTCCAGCCGATAAGATAACACACGGCACAAATCGAAAAGATGATGAAATAACCGGCTTCTTCACCCTTGAAACCCATAAAGACAATTTCATTTTTGCCGGTGTAATCGAACAGCAAACCTGAGCCTTTATTGATGATGAATGAACCAATACCACCGGCCATACCACCAATACCGGTGATGGTAGCAATTGCTTTTTTAGGAAACATATCACCTACGGTAGAAAAAATATTGGCCGACCATGCCTGGTGTGCTGCACCGGCAATACCGATGATGATTACAGGAATCCAATAAGTAATGTGACCAAGTGGCTGCGCTGCTAAAGCTAGAAGCGGGAAAAAGGCAAAAATTAACATGGCTCTCATTCTTCCCTCATAAGGGTTCATTCCTTTTTTATCAACAAAATAGGTTGGCAACCAACCGCCGATGATTGAAAGTAAGGTAATCATGTAAAGCACAAATAATGGCAATGCGCTTTGAGTAGAATCCATTCCATAAACAGATTTTAGGTACGCTGGCGTCCAGAATAAAAAGAACCACCAAACACCATCTGTCATAAACTTACCAAAAGCAAAAGCCCAGGTTTGTTTGTATTTAAAGCAATCTATAAAAGATACTTTTTCTTTGGTTTCTTCCACATAATCAGCTAACTTTCTGTCGTTGATTACATCTTGCTGAATGTAAGCCAATTCTTCAGGACTAACTCTTTTATGCAACTCAGGTTTGTTATACACAAAAACCCAAAGGCCCATCCAAACAAAACCTAAAGCACCGATAATTATGAAAGCCATTTCCCATCCATAAGCTTTCGCTATAAATGGAATTGTAATTGGGGCGGCTAATGCACCAACCGTTGCACCCGCATTGAAAATACTGGTCGCAAATGCCCGGTCTTTTTTAGGAAAATATTCGGCAGTAGCTTTAATGGCTGCAGGAAAATTTCCAGCCTCTCCAACTGCTAATACAAATCTTGCAAATATGAATAGCGTAACACTTACCGAAACTACCATTCCGGTATCGTTTATTCGTCCAATAACTTCTTTGGCCCCTTCAAAACCTACAAACCAGTCGCCGGTAATAATTCCAGCGGTTGCAATGCCACAATAGGCATGTAAACAAGCACCCACTGACCATACCCCAATTGCCCATAAAAAACCTTTTTTGGTATCTAATTTATCTACCAAACGCCCCGCAAAAAGCATAGATACGGCGTAGAATATAGAAAATAAGGCGGTAATATTTCCATAGTCGTTATTATCCCAGTGAAATTCTGGTTTAATAAAATCTGTCCATGTTAACGAAAGTACCTGTCGATCTAAGTAATTTATGGTGGTAGCAAGAAACAGGAGTAAACATATTGTCCATCTGTAATTGCCTACTTTGGGTTGGTTCATTTTGGTTAGGTATGTTAGGTTATTTACTCTGCTTTATTAAATCAAGCGCTAGTTTGGTGTTTTCGGCTAATTCCTCGTAAAGGCCTTTTGTCATTACATCTTTGCTAATGAGTTTACTGCCCATACCAACTGCACAAACGCCGGCTTTAAACCAGGTTTTCAGGTTATCCAGATTAATTTCGACACCTCCTGTTGGCATAAATAATTGACCGGCAAAAAGATCTTTAATGGATGAAATGAACTCCGGACCTAATATATTCGCCGGGAAAATTTTAATTAACATGGCTTTGTGCTCTTGTGCAATGCTAATTTCTGTGGGTGTCATACAACCCGGAATCCAGAGCATTCCAATTTTATTTGCAATTTCTGCAACTTCAGGATTAACGATTGGTGCTACGATGAAATCGGTTCCGGCCTCGATAAATGCATTCGCATCAGCTGCTGTTTTAATCGTTCCAATTCCCAAATAAAGGTCAGGCATTTCGGCATCGCGGATTTCCTTTAATTTTTTAAAGTTTGGCAAAGCCGATTTTCCACGGTTGGTATATTCAAAAACGCGAACGCCGGAATTGTATAAAGTGCGTAATATTTCAATACTTCCTGCCTCACTATCCTGATAGAAAAGTGGAAGCATTCCTTGCTCTAAAATGGCATCTAAAATCTTGTGCTGGTTACTTATCATGGCGTATAATTCTTTTTTCTATGTCTGCTACGGTGCTGGTTGTCGCGTCGCTTGGAATGTATAACTTATCATATGCAGCTGCGGTTGCGAAGTTCAATGTTTCCTCAACAGGTAAATGATTATAAAAACCATAAATTAAACCTGCCATGAAACAATCGCCACTGCCAACTTTATCTAAAATTTCTTCTGAAACATATTCTTCAGATACGGTGAGCTGATCTTCAGTATAAATGGCGGTGTAATACCTGATGCCTTTCCCGTGATCAAAACGGAAAGTGTTGGCTACAGCCTTACATGCTGGAAACAAACTTAATATTTCTTTAGCCGTATCTGTTGCCTGTTGCAGTAACGTTTCCTTTGCATAACCTTCTGTTGGTAGCAAATCTTCATGAAGTGCCGTACCCAACATTTTATTAGCCGCCCACACGTTTCCCATAATCAATGTGCAATATTTGGCGAGTTCTGGTAAAATATCAATTGGATCTTTACCATATTTCCAAAGTTTAGCACGGTAATTTAAATCAAGTGATATGGTAATATTTCGTTCGCTAGCCGCTTTTAAAGCTTCCAGGCAAACATCAGCTATTGATTGATTGATGGCTGGGCAAATGGCACTAAAATGAAACCAGGTTACACCATTGAAAACTTCATCCCAGTTAATTTGGCCCACCTTTAAGTCGGCGTAGGAAGAATTTGCCCGATCGTAAATTACCCCTGCATTTTTTAAATCCTTTCCTTTCGGAAGATAATATAAACCCAAGCGATCGCCATGAAAAACCATTGGCGATGTATCGATGTTACGGACTTTTAAGTAATCTTCAATCTCTCTGGTTACCGAATTATCGGGCATTGCTGAAAGATAAGCCGATGGAACATTCCAAAGTGCTAAAGCTGTGGCCACATTTAACTCCGCTCCACCTACATAAAACGGAAGTTTACTTTCCTTAAGCCATTGCCCATCCATATCCGGGCAAATGCGCAACAGGATTTCTCCAAAACTTAAAACTTTTTCTCCTTGTTTTGCTAAGGATGATATTTGGTCACTCATTTTGTTTGCATGGCTTAATTATCTAATTTCCATTAACTGAATGAAAATTTTAGGAAATCGATTGAAACGATTGGATTCTAACAATTTCCTTTAAAAAGCCCTATTTTGGTTAAAAAGTAAAGTAATTTTTTGCGTTAAAATACGAAATATCCTGCACTATCTTGCCCACCCATTCGATATCATCTGGCAATTCCCCATTCTCAACATCTTCTCCAAATAGATTACAAACAATCCTTCTGAAATACTCGTGGCGAGGGAATGAAAGGAAACTACGTGAATCTGTAAGCATACCAACCAGGCGGCTCAAAAGCCCCATGTTTGATAAGGCATTCAGTTGCTTAATCATGCCATCTTTTTGATCAAGAAACCACCAGGCAGAACCAAATTGAACTTTACCTGCAACCGAACCATCATTGAAGTTACCGATCATCGTAGCAATTAATTCATTATCTGCCGGATTAAGGTTATAGATAATAGTTTTCGCCAACTTATCCTGGTTATCCAAACGATTTAAGAATTTAGAAAGCATTCTCGCCTGGCTAAAATCGCCAATAGAATCCCATCCTGTATCCGGGCCTAACTGGCGCAACATACGGGCATTGTTGTTACGCAAGGCGCCCAAGTGATATTGCTGCACCCAACCTTTTTCGTGATCCCACTCTGCAAAATAAATCAGCATAGCTGATTTAAATTTTAGGTTTTCCTCGTAGGATATATTTTCTTTACTGCGGATCTTATCGAAGATGGTTGAAATCTCGTCGTCTGTGTAATCTTCAGCATAAATTTGCTCTAAGCCATGATCCGAAACCGAGCAACCATTTTCAGCGAAATAATCGTGGCGGCTTTTCAAAGCATCAATATAATCCTGAAAATTGGTAATAGTAGTGTTTACTACGCTTTCTAATTTATCGATATACTCATTCAAGCCAGCAACATCGTCGCTGTTCATCGCCTTATCCGGACGAAAAGCAGGCAACATTTTTAAAGCCACGCCTTCTGCAGCTAACTGTTGATGAAAGTTTAAGCTATCCAATGGATCATCAGTAGTACAAACGGCTTCCACATTCATTTTTGCTAATAAACCACGAACCGAATATTCTGGTGTTTGCAACTTTGCAGAACAGTCATCGTAAATTTTGCGAGCAGTTTTTCCAGATAAAATATCCGTGATACCGAAATATCTCTGTAATTCTAAATGTGTCCAATGGTATAATGGATTGCGCAAAGTATAAGGCACAGTTTCTGCCCATTTCTCAAATTTCTCAAAATCAGAAGCATCGCCGGTGATGTATTTTTCATCCACACCGTTGGCACGCATGGCTCTCCATTTGTAGTGATCGCCCGCCAGCCAAACCTGCGTAATATTCTCAAATTGCTTATCGTTTGCAATTTGCTCAGGAATTAGGTGGTTGTGGTAATCGATTATGGGTAACGATTTTGCAAAATCATGATAAAGCTTTTCAGCTGTTTCGTTTTGCAAAAGGAAATTTTCGTCTAAAAAAGGTTTCATTCTTTAAGGTTTGAGACATTAGACGGGCGATTTAAATGTTTCAAACCGCCAATCTTTTATATCATATTTTTTTGATGTGGTTGTGAAGACACAGCCCACGAATTTTTTGTTTTAATTGTATTGTCGTCATTGCGAGGAACGAAGCGATCTCATTCAGTAATAAAGATTGCTTCGTCGTACCTCCTCGCAATGACGGACTTCAAATAGGAGGTTTGAACTATAGACTTCGGACTCCTGACTCTGAACTCCCAGCTAAAGACTTACGCCTCTTTTCCAGGGGATAAAATCATCCTGATTAAGCAAAACAGCTTTTGGAATCACTTCTCCGCTCGCTGCTTTGATGCAATATTCCAAAATATCTTCGCCCATTTGCTCAATGGTTTTCTCACCTTCAATTACGGGTCCGCAGTTGATGTCGATGATATCGCTCATGCGTTTGGTTAAAGCATTGTTCGTTGATACTTTAATCGTCGGACAAACCGGGTTTCCGGTTGGGGTACCTAAACCGGTGGTGAACAAAATTAAAGTTGCTCCTGAAGCCGCCTTACCTGTAGTGGCTTCGACATCATTTCCTGGAGTACAAACCAGATTCAATCCTGGTTTTGTAGCAGGTTCAGTGTAATCCAGAACATCTTCCACCGGTGAAGTCCCACCTTTTTTAGCGGCTCCGGTACTTTTAATGGCATCAGTAATTAAACCATCTTTGATATTTCCTGGCGATGGATTCATGAAAAACCCAGATCCTACATTTTCTGCTGCCTGGTTATAAGCCGTCATTAACTGAATGAACTTACGGGCCGCAGTTTCATCTTTTGTTCGGTCGATTAACTGTTGTTCAGCACCACAAAGTTCTGGAAATTCTGCCAAAAGAACAGTTCCGCCCAATGCTACCAATAAATCTGAGGTATAACCCACCGCAGGGTTTGCGCTGATGCCACTAAAGCCATCGCTTCCACCGCATTTTACACCTAAAACCAATTTGCTTATTGGTGCTGGCTGGCGCTCAATTTTATTGATTTCAGTTAATCCGATAAATGTTTTTCTAATGGCCTCTTTAACCAATTGTTCTTCGCTTTGCGATTGTTGCTGCTCGAAAATAAATAAAGGTTTATCAAAATTTGGAGAACGCTGTTTCAAGTCATCAACAAAATCTTTCACCTGTAAATTCTGGCAACCCAAACTCAAAACGGTAACACCTGCTACATTTGGATGATCGGCATAAGCCGCCAAAAGTTTACTCAACACTGCAGCATCCTGACGTGTTCCACCGCATCCGCCCTGGTGGTTAAGAAATTTAATGCCATCCACATTTTTGAAAACACGGTTTGCCGCCGGGCTTGCCATTCCGATGGAACTTGGATCAGCTTCTTCTAAAGTTTCGCCGTTTTTGTAGGCTTCTACTAGCTGATGTGCGTAAGACTTGTATTTATCCGTCACCGCATAACCCAATTCATTGTGTAAAGCCTCACGAATTACATCCAAATTGCGGTTTTCACAAAAAACGGTCGGGATAAAAAGCCAGTAATTTGCTGTGCCTACACGACCATCGTTACGGATGTAGCCATTGAAAGTTCTGCCCTCAAATTTCGATACATCGGGCGCATGCCATTCGTAATGGTATGGACGGAACTCATAAGGATCTGATGCATGTTTGGTATTTTCAGTGTCCATTAATCCACCTTTGAGGATAAAATGTTGTGCTTTACCTACCAACACGCCATACATGATGATGTGATCGCCAGCATTCATATCTTGCATAAAAAACTTATGCTTGGCTTGAATGTCGTCTTGTAAAGTATATTCATGACCATCGTAAATAATCGTTTCGCCCTTTGCCAGGTTTTGCAAGGCAACAAGCACGTTATCGTTCGGATGGATTTTTAAAATTCTCGTAACCATTTTAATTTGCTCTTTCTTCTGTATGCAAGGTACTCAAAGTTTCTTTTGCACCTTTATTTTGTAATAATTCAACATACGATTTAACCGCTGCGTTGAAGCCTGGATAGTTGTTTAAGTTCTTATCCCATAAGCGTCTGTCGCCCAGAGTGCTATCTACAACTGTTTCAGGGGTTTGCCAATAATTGTAAAGTACATCGGCAAATTCATCTTGTGCCGGGAAAGCTTTTCCATTTATATGGGAAATGTATTGATCGCCTTCTTTTTTAACGTTCATAAAAACGATGTATGCTGCCACGCCTAAAGCGGTTAACTGTGGAACTTCATTTTTCAAGGCGTAGTATCTTCTGATCAAAGGCATATTACGCATCTGCAATTTTTGCGTATAGTTCAAAGTAATGGCATGCCATTGGTGGGCCAAGGATGGATTACTGAAACGATCGATTACGCTTTCTGCGAACGCTTCGGCTTCTTCTTTCGTGATATCGCCACTTTCTACAACAGGTACGATTTCTTCTTTCATCAATTTTAAAACATGATTGGAGAATTCCTTATCGGCCATTGCCTCTTTAACTGTATGAAAGCCAGCTAAGATTGCTAATCCGCAGCTAATGGTGTGCGTACCGTTTAGTAAGCGAAGTTTAAGTTCTTTGAATTTATCAATAGATGGAACAATGAAAACACCCTTATCAGCCGAGGCGAATGATAATACATCTTTCACTTTCTCACTCGCAGATTCGATGGCCCAAAGTCTGAATGGTTCAGCCATGATCATTAATCCATCAGTATAACCCAATTCAGCTTCAAGTGCTTTTTGTGAAGCCTCAGGAAGTCGTCCCGGAACAATTCTATCCACCAATGTTTTGCAAAAATGATTGGCTGTTCTCAACCAGTTTTCGAAATCCCAGCCCAATTTATTTTGAACAGCTAAATCTAAAACGATTTCCTTTAATTTATCGGCATTGTCGCTAATCAATTCTGTTGGCACGATAACCATTCCACTTTCTTCAGAACCATTGAAAGCTTTATATCTTTCATGTAAGAAAGCCAGCAGTTTTCCTGGAAAAGATTGCGGCGGGCTATCCGTAATTTTATCTTCGCTTTTCACAATTCCAACTTCTGTGGTGTTTGAAATCACCACTTTCAGTTCTGGCTGATGTGCTGTTTTCAAAATTTCTGCCCACTCTGATGTGGCCGACAAAACACGACTGATTGAAGAATTGATCATGTTTTCTTCCACTTCAACACCATCTTCAATACCTTTAACACTGAGCGTATATAAATTATCCTGATCAGCAAAATCATCAACTCCGGCTTTAGATGTGGTTTTTACCACCACGATTCTGCCATTGAAAATACCCTGATGATTCAGTGTGTACGT
>NZ_AJLG01000032.1 GCF_000258495.1 Pedobacter agri PB92 | reverse complement strand
TATCAGCCTCGTTGTAAGCTGGTATTACGATGGAAACTAACTTCTTCATTTATCGGCAATCAAATAAGATTCAAAATCTTCTTTCAGCATTTGGAAAACTATCGTAAGCCAAATGATCACGCAAGGTAGGGCTTTGAGCGAATATAGACGAATAAATTCTTTCACACTTCTGGGGAAAATATCAGTTGGCGACAAGCTGGTTAAAATGAAAGCAAACACGAACAGCGAAATTATCCATTTGCTTTTTGGCTTCTGTTGAATAATAAACCATATGGCCACACCTGCAAAAGCGATGATATAAGTTGGTGATTCGGAACCGCTGCTAAAAATTACAGTAAATATTAGTGTCGATGCCAATAGCATCAGCTGAAAAGCTATGTGCTTATACTGATTGATTCTTAAATAAGGCAGACCAAACAGAACAAGACCACCCAACAAAAAGGGTGTGTTTGAAAGTTCAACATTTCCGCTTATTCTTCTGGCCATTCCCATTATAGAGATATCCTGAAAAGATGTTAAAGATGCGTTTGTAGCATTTTTATGAACCAAGGAATTGAACCAGTCTGCATAGGATTGCAGGATGAAGGCAGGTGAGGATAACGCCATCGGTAACACAAACAAAATACTAAAGGCAACTAGGCCAGCAATAATAAACTTAGCCTTGTTTTTCGAAAAAAAGAAAAATGCCAGGCCTACGATGCCGTATAATTTAATTAGTGTGCCAATTCCAATAAAAAAGGCCGATTGAATTTCCTTCCTTTTAATGAGGTAAGAAAAACTGAGGATGATGAGGCCGGTTAGTGCGATATTAAACTGAAAACTGAAAAGCGCTGTTAACGTTTCATGTGCGCAAATCCACGCAACGATGGTTTGTTTTTTTCTGGCGATTGGTAAACTATAAATGCCCCAGAGCAATATGGAAACGTTGCTTATATTCCATAAGAACATTCCTAAACCATCAGGCAATAGGGCAAAAGGCGCAATAAATATAGAAAATGCCGGGCCATAGTGGTTACTATCTCCATATTCTGGATAGTTATTAAATAAGTTCTGCAAATCTACCGTATGCCAGTAAACATATTTAAAGATGAGGTAATTGTTGTAAGAATGATTATGGTATTGTTTAAAACTTGCAGCAATGGCCAGGATCAGGTAAATCCCAATAATGCATTCTTTCTTTAATAAAAAGTTAAACGCTTTATGAAACTTGGGATGTTGTAATATTGCCATTTTGATTAGTGCTGCAATATAAGCATTTTTTGAGAATAGCTCGTTGGGCACTTAGAATGCTGTTTTTTGGTAATTGCCTGATTATTCTGATATCACGAGAGTGATTAACGTTGCTCGTGGTGACCAAATTCCCATGGCAGGCGTGAGAAATGAAATGGTATAGATAGAAGATACTCTGTTATTTTGGTGAAGAAGATTTTTGTTTCATTCCCATCAGATGCTATTCTAACTAAAGGCATCATTCGCTCATTAGTTAATCGCGATCACACGAGCCGTAAAATATTTTAATTTCTGAGATGAAAGCGTTATCAGTTTAGTTTTTTCTGTAACCACTTCCGGACTGGCTCATCATACCATTTTAACGAGAGATGCGCAAGGATAATGGCGCTAACTAAAATCAATAATGCATGGGGCAATGCCTGTAAAATGGAGATTCCCTTGGTATTGCTAATCCAGGCTACGTAGAAATAAACTATCGGATAATGTACGAGGTAAAGGGGATAAGATAAATCACCTAAAAACTTGCAAATTTTTTGTTCTCGCTGACCTTGGATCACGCCGCTGGCACCAAGATAGACGATTAACGGAAAGATAATGATCACACAGACTGATTCGTAAATTCCATTCATCCAAAGATGCTGTGCTCCGCCTATGCGGGGCATATACAGTACGATTGCAATTAAAAGGCTGCACCACAAAAAAGCATTTTTAATTCGGGTTGGTTTGGCTATCCGCGAAAGTAACAGCCCGGCAAAAAAAGGGAACATGGTTCGGGTTAAACCTATGCGAACTTGCTCTACATTAAGTGTCCAGCCACCACTAAGATCTCCGTTTGTAATGGCCAGGTGTGCCAAAGCTACGGCTGCAATCAATACTAAAATTGTCAAGGCTGTTTTAGAAAATTTTCTGATCCAGACTGCATAAAGAATGTTCGCGATGTATTCGAAAAATAATGACCATCCTACACTATTCAAAGGATGCATTTCTTGCCAGCCACGGATATCCATCGACAGGGGTATTGGCAGTATGGTATAACCAATTAACATCACCAGCAACATTTTCCATATTGGAACGGTGTGGATGAGCGGCCATATCGTAGAGTCTGTAAAATAAAATCCAATAGCACCGAGCGTCATTCCTAATACTACCATAGGCTGAAGGCGTATGATACGGCGTTTGAAAAAATTAGCAACACTCATTTTATTCCACCTGTCATCATAGGCATAACCCATCACAAAACCAGATAACAAGAAGAAAAAATCAACAGCCAGATAACCATGATTAACAACAATATCTAAATGACCAGTTCCTAAAGGCTCCGCCAAATGGAACGTGACAACAATTATCGCGGCAATGCCACGAAGGCCATCCAGAATAGGATAGTGGGGTTTGGTAGCCAGTGAGGGATTTAAATCAGGTTTCATTGATAACCGCAAAATGTGAAAAAATAGCTGACATTTTTTTATCAGACTGAATTTTTACAATTGCGATCAGGATGGGTGTTGGTATTTTTTTAAATGATCTGGTCGTTAAGATTTAATCTGTATATTAGTTGAGAAGGAAGGTTCGAAAACAAAAAAAGCCCATCGTTCGATGAGCTTTTTAGCAGTAGCGGAGCTTCAACACGTTATAACTGCTATGAGCATTTTGATGCAGTAATAAATTTCGCTAGGGCAATGATTAATGAAATAAGGGGCATACAGGAAAAAGAAATTACTGTAAGTTTTCCTTAATATCAGTTTGATCGCAAGATATAGTAAGAGGTGAGACTGAGCTACCTAACATATACAAAGCTAACTCGATCTTTTATATTAAAGGAATGAAAGAAGATTTATTATAAGGGATGGAGATTGTTTGTTCTTAACCGATTTGAGTTCAATTTGCAAGCTGATTGAATTAACAAGATCCAAAAAAAGCAGATCTCGTTAATTTTTTATATTAGCCTCCAAGTTCACCAAGTATGCGTTTTGTGATAGCAACATGCTCTTTAAACACGGCAAGCGACAAGGTAGCCAAATGCCTGCCCTGATTTTCTGCAGCTCCTGCCAACTTTCCCTTGCTGATATAACTCGCAGCGAGATCACGCAGGAATTCGTGATTTTCCAGTTGTGCGGAAATATATGCTTTATCAAATTCGGGTCCCGCTGGTGTATTCTTGATTTTTGCAAGTGTGGCTTTAGCTTTTGCATCCATCGGTGGAACTGGAGTGCCCAGGTCTTTTAAAACACCGGTAACGGCAATGGCCTCCGTAAGCTCAAAGCCGGCAAATTCCTTTGTATTTTTATTGCTTGCCTTACTGGCAGCAATCTGGCTTGTAGCCAATGAAAGCTCGGCAGGGCCGATAACGCCCATTCTAAAAGCTTTTTCGTTCGATGCGTTTGGATCTCCGTTCCACTCAGCTTCTGAGGCATTTGCTTCGTTGACACTAAATAGTGATGCCGCAAGAGAAAGTCCTGTTCCCATTGCAATTGTTCCGGTGATCGACTTTTTTACAAAGTCTCTGCGGCCTGATTGTTCGTTTTCCATTTTAGTTATTTTTAATGGTAGAACATAGCCTATGTTCACATGTTTTGGGTAATTCAAAATACCGCACTTCCAATAGCTCTTATTAAAAATATCGGCCTTATTAATCTATAACATTCTAAAAAACAGATATATCCCGAAATGGGCGGCAAATTATACTAAAACCTGCACTAACGTTTATGATTAAACGCTGAATGGTAAAAAATCAATTGTACAGACGTTACAGCGTACGCTGATTAAATTGCAATACAAATCAGAGCCGCAAGGCGAAGCTATTGGTTTTACGTCAGTCGGAAAGGCTTATCAATCCTGCTTTTCGAAATGTTCCGCATGGCATAGTGAAATGATAATAATCAGGATTTAATCCTGAACTAAAATAAAAAATATTTTTGAGGAATAAATTAACCAGCTTAAACAAAAAAAAAGCCCATCTTTCGATGAGCTTTTGATCAGTAGCGGGGAGCAGGATCGAACTGCCGACCTCAGGGTTATGAATCCTGCGCTCTAACCATCTGAGCTACCCCGCCGGATAAAAATATTTGCTTATATTATCAAATATTTAGGTGGTTATTTTTTGGAGTTGCAAATATAGAATAAATTACCTTTCTTTAGAAAAATAAAATAAAAAAAATACTTCCGGAGTTATTCTGGTAATGAATTAACATGGCAGAAAAGAAAAAATTTACGCTTGAGTACGAGGTTAAATCGTCACCACGAATTTTGTATAGCTTTATAAGTGAGCCAAATGGCTTGTCGCAATGGTTTGCCGATGATGTAAATTTCCGCGATCAGGTTTATACTTTTACCTGGGATGATGAACAGCTAAAAGCTAAACTCGTTTCTATAAAAGAGAATAAATTAGTGAAGTTTAAATGGCTTGATGACGAACCGCAATGCTACTTCGAAATGGAAATTGTACAAGACGAATTAACTAACGACGTTGCGCTTTCCATAACAGATTTTACTACAGATGACCTTCTTGCTGAGAAAAAATTAATTTGGGATAACCAAATTGACTATTTGATTAGCGTTTTAGGTGCCTAGTTTAGCTTCGTATTGCTTACCTTTGTAAGGTGAAAAAAATACATCTTCTTCTCATAAAAGCATTCATAAAGCCTTTCCTTGCCACATTTTTTGTGGTGATGTTTATTCTTTTGATGTTTTTTCTTTTTAAGTGGATTGATGATTTAATAGGGAAAGGTTTCGAATGGTATACCATATTGGAATTGATGGCTTATGCCTCTGCCGCGAATGTTTCTATGGCACTACCATTATCTGTGCTGCTTTCTTCTATCATGACTTTCGGAACACTTGGCGAAAATTACGAGCTGGTGGCGATCAAGTCTGCAGGAATTTCACTGCAAAAAGCCATGCGGCCGTTGTTCGTGGTGATCATCATGTTAACCATTGGCTCTTTTTTGTTTTCCAACTACATGCTTCCTAAAGCAAACCTGAAATTCAGTTCCTTGCTTTATGATGTTCGAAATAAAAAACTGGCTTTCCTTATCAAACCCGGCGTTTTTAATAATAGTATACCCAATTATTCTATCCGTGTAGATGCAAAAGATGAAGACGGAACTTTGCATAACATCATGATCTACGATCATAAAGGCACAAACGGCGTTCCCAAAGTGATTATGGCCAAGCAGGGGCAGATGAATAAAACGGCCGACGGTAAATTTCTATTGTTGAATTTAAAAGATGGTGTGCAGTATGAGGAGCAGCCAAGCAGCAGTGGTGCCTATAATCCTCGCCAGGTTTTCAACCGAAGCAGATTTAAAGAAACAGAGCCACGTTTTGATCTTTCTTCTTTTGAAATGAACAGAACCGATCCAAATGCCTTTGGCAACAGTACGCCTATGCTTAATTTAAAAGGAATTACAAAAAAAGGCGATTCATTGGGCAAGTTGTTAGATACATTAAACATGAGCACCGATCGGGTTGTAGCCAATAATTTCAAACAATTTAATGTTACAAAAGGCTATTCAAAAGTAAAAATGGCGCCAAAGCAAATCGGCGAAGCCACTTTAAACTCGATCCCAGGAGGTTCTAAAAAACTTGCATTAGACAATGCATCAAACACTGTTTCAGGTATTATGCAGAATCTAGCCAATACAGGTCCTCGACATGATGATTTGGTGGGCGAGATTATTTTCACCAGAATTGAATATCAGCGAAAATTTACGCTTGCAGCTTCATGCATCTTATTGTTTTTTATCGGTGCGCCGTTAGGCGCCATCATTAGAAAAGGTGGTATGGGTTTGCCCGTAGTAATTGCGATATCATTCTTCCTGGTGTATCATATCATTACTACGGTAGCTGAAAAATCGGCAAGAGAGGGCAACTTAAATCCAATATTTGCGATGTGGATTGCTGTGATTGTCCTATCTCCTTTAGCCGTATTTTTAACCTATAAAGCTACCGTTGATTCGGCCTTATTTGATGTTAATTATTACAAGCAGGTTTTCAATAAATTACTTCGGATAAAACAAAAACAAGCCTGATCTATCATTTACTTCCAGATGATATTTTGTTCATCATATTGCTCATTTAGGTTGTACCTTTGTGCTAGCAAATTTTTGAAACAACGGAATCGAGAAGTTTCGAAAATGCTCATTACATATATGCTTTTATACAAATGCAAACAAAATTAAATACCATAGAAGAGGCAATAGCTGACATTAAAGCTGGTAAGGTGATCATCGTTGTAGATGATGAAAATAGAGAAAACGAAGGTGATTTCTTAACAGCGGCAGAAAATGCTACGCCAGAAGTGATCAACTTTATGGCTACCTATGGGCGTGGTTTGATTTGTGCACCACTTACTGAAGAGCGTTGTAAGGAATTAAAACTGGATTTAATGGTTGGCAAAAATACGGCTGCCTATGAAACTAATTTTACAGTCTCGGTAGATTTAGTTGGCCATGGTTGCACCACTGGGATTTCTGCAAGCGATCGTTCTAAAACGATGTTGGCTTTGGTAAATCCTAAAACCGATCCTGAAGAACTGGGCAGACCAGGACATATTTTTCCTCTAATCGCTAAAGATGGCGGTGTAATTCGCCGTGCAGGTCATACAGAGGCTGCTGTTGATTTAGCTCGCCTGGCAGGAATGAAACCTGCAGGTTTATTGGTTGAAATCTTGAAAGAAGATGGCGAAATGGCCAGACTCCCGGATTTATTAAAAATAGCCGAACAGCACCAGCTGAAAATTATTTCAATTGAAGATTTAATTGCCTATCGTTTAAATATTGATAGTTTAATTAAAAAAGAAGTCACTATTGATTTGCCAACCGCCTTTGGCGATTTTAAAATGACGGCTTACACGCAGTTGGATAATAATGCCACTCATTTGGCTATTTCAAAAGGAGAGTGGGGAAACGATGAACCGATCCTTGCACGCGTACACAGCTCTTGTGTTACGGGTGATATTTTCGGTTCATGTAGATGCGATTGCGGCCCTCAGTTGCATAAAGCGCTGGAAATGATTCAAAAAGAAGGCAAAGGAATTGTTGTTTACATGAATCAGGAGGGTAGAGGTATTGGATTGATTAATAAACTTCGCTCATATAATTTACAGGATGCAGGTTTTGATACCGTTGAAGCAAACATTAAATTAGGTTTCAAAGGCGATGAACGTGATTATGGTGTTGGTGCGCAAATTTTAAGATCAGAGGGCGTAACTAAAATGCGCTTGATGACTAATAACCCTACAAAAAGAGCTGGTCTTATTGGTTATGGGTTAGAAGCTGTAGAAAATATTCCAATCGAAATTGAAAGTAATGTGCACAATGAGCGCTACTTAAAAACTAAAAGAGATAAAATGGGTCATTCCATTATGAAAGGATAGTTTAGTCCAGTTGGCAATTTTCAATTAAATGAAATTGCCAACTAACATCCAATTTGACTTTTGGTAACTGCCAGCTAAAAAACGCTCAACTCAAATCTACCTTCTTGGATTTCCTTTACTTTGATTGATAATCGCTTCTTTACTGATCGATTTATTTGTTTTTACAGGGTTTCCTTCTTGTTTTCTTTTCAAATTCCTGCGATAAGCCCCGGTAATCTTTTGAAGAAATTCTTTAAAGGTATCAAACTGCTGTGTGTAAACCATTCCGAATGAGGTTACATTTCTATTTTGGTCTATACCTGGATTGGCGAATATACTTTGAATAGTAGGCGGCTTATTGGCTACCTTGCCCAATAAGCTTCCATCTTTTTTAATCAAGAATAACCCTTCAACCTCACCACCGACATTACTCCTGTTAAAATCGATGATGGTAAAATCATTCAAACTGTTCCGGTCAACGATACCGGCGTTGATAATTAAACGATCGTTAAACAGTTTTACCGATGCACTTGCTTCACTTAATGAACGAACATTCAGATCGACAAAGTTTAAGTTTAGTGATGATAAAACGTTGTTGAATTGATTAAAAACTAACTCAGTTGCAGTACTCGTTGCTGTCGAACTCAATTGATTGCCGATTGATTCACCTCCATTACCAGGGGCAAAACTTCTTCTGATAATTAAACTAAATGCCTGTAAATTCAGGTTATTTTGGTCACTAAGATAGGTTTGGAGCTCTTCTTTAATGGCGGGCTGAGCAGGGAAAAATATATCCAGTTTGATATCTGGCTGCAACAATAGTCCTGTTAAGCCCATTTCTACTTCCGTGTTTACCCTTTGGTTGGCATTACTGCTCGCATCTCTGTTGGCTGCCTTAAACAACTCGTTCAGGTTTGCCCTTAATGCATATACTGCTTTCAAATTAATCTGTGCTGCGGTAGGGTTCCCTGTCCAGCGTATAGTTCCACCTTGTCTGATTTCAAATTTCTTATTGATTACCTCCTGAGCAGTAAAATCGAAACTTCCGGTCTCAATAATATAGTCGCCAGACATTTCAAAATCGCCCAGACTGTTAATGTTCAAATTCAGTTCAGCGTTTCCTTTTCCACTTAAATTACCTAGAGTAGTATAGATGTTGGCCGTAGTGTTCGGATCAATTGTTAATTTGAATGTCAAGGTTAAACCATCAAAATTGGTAGTCTTCTTTACTACTTTGCTCGAATCACGGCTAATAAAGTTAATAAAGTCTTTATCAGAAACAGTTTCTGAACTATTTAACGGAAGATTGAAGACAGTACCTTTTTCGGTTTTGGCCTTAATATCAATCTTCATCTTACTCGTTGGGCCACTGAATTTGAAAACACCAGTGCCGTAGGCTTTTCCAAAATACACCGAATTATCTTTTGAAGTTGTATTTAGAGCCATAAAGCTATTAGCGGTTACTGTCACATCCAGTGTCGGGTCATCAAGGTTATTCAAGTCAACACTTCCCACCGCAACAGCCTGATGGCCTTCCAAATCATTTAATTCTAAATCATCCAGATCGATTACGCTATTGGCTACCTTCACTTCATCAGTAATCATATAGGTAGTTTTAAGATAATTAACCATTAGTTCTCCTTTGTTAAAGGATATATTTCCATCGATCTGGGGTTTATCCAATTTTCCCTTTACTGTGAGGTCAGCTGAAATATCACCCTTTAAATTTGAAACAAGCTGTTTTACAAATGGCTCCAGAATAGTGAGTTTGCTATCCTTCATTTTCACATTCAAATCAATCAGCTTCTCTTTCAAATCAAGGTTACCCGTTAACTTAAAGGTTTCCGAATTTTCTGTTGTAATTCTGGTGAAAACATTAATCTTATTAGATTCATTGTTGAATGATGAGGTATCCGTTAGCGTTCCAATGTAGATGTCATTGAAAGTAAGCGAATCGATTTTTAGATCATCATTAACCTTAGGTGCTTTTAAGATGCCATATAAATTTGTCATTCCATTTACATTACCGCTAAGTTTCACCCCAAAACCTTTAGTAAATGGATTAAGCGTTTTAAGGTTAAAATCTTTGAAGCCAACAACCAGCAAATCCTTTTGGTCTTCAGAAATCAATCCATCGATGGTCATTTGCTGTTCACCATTGGTTAAATCGAAGTTACTGATTAGTGTTTTGCCATTATTTATTGCAATACGGACTTTTTCCTGTATGCGCCATTCTTCGCTGTTAATTTTTAAAATGGATGGCAATACACTCAATCGGGCAATGGTATCTTCATTTTTTGTAAATTCTACCAATCCGTTTAAATCCAGTTGATTGGCTTCATCTGAATTCGACATCTTCACGTTGAAAGCAAGACTGTCGTTGCGGAGAATATTGGAAATGTTAACATCCTTAATAAAAAGGCTATCGTTTAGCTGTACGCGATCTGACGTAACAATAAGTTGCAGCTGTTCTTTCGTCGTGTTTTCATCAAGAATAATATTATTAATGACAACTCCATTGTATTTTAAGGTTTTGACATAGCCATTTAATGTGGCGGTATTATTTCTCGAATCAAAATCTCCAATCAATGTTGCACCTTCCGCCATTTCCAAGCCAGGCGAAATAAACTGGGCCAATGGCTCAAATTTCTTCACCCGCAGGTTAAACTTAAATATTTGATTTTTGTATTTAATGATGTTTGCCCGGAGTGAGGGTACATAAGTTTTAGCGATAGCTTTGTAGTAAGAAACAATCGAATTTAGATCATATTCCCCACGTATACTTGCGTCTAGAATATCTGATTTAATGTCCAAAACCCGGTCTACGCCGGTTCCCTGGGCCATTAATTGTACCGAATCCACATTGTAGATACCTTTTGGATTTTGCAACCTGATTTCCTGAATAAGCAATTGACCTTCAATGTTATTTAAGTTCGTGCCAGAAAAATTGGTGCTAAACTTTGCATCTACCAGTAAGGAATCGTTAAGCAGTTTAAGCGCTTTCAATCTTGCTTTCGTAATGGTCGCATTGAAATTAAAAACCGGAAGTTTTGGATTTAAATTAACGCCACCATCAAATATCAATTTCACATTTTTATCATTGATGCTGAGTTTTCCATCGAAGTTTTTCTTCTCGAATGTGCCGTCAATTTTAACATTGCGATATCTGTATCCATTAAAATCAATATAAGCTACGTCGCCATTGAGTTTTTCAGTTAAATCTTTTAATTCAGTTCCTCGTCCTTTCACATATAATGATGAAGAAATCCGTCCGAGAGATTTTTCATCCAACAAATTTCCGATGTTAAAATCAAAGGTTTTGACGTTTCCGGTATAAGAAGGAACATCATTTTTATCAATTTTCATGTTTACATCAGAAACAATTCTTCCCAGTTTGGTTTTAAATTCACCATAGGCAATAAAATCGTTCTGAAAACCTGTAAAGTTTCCATTAAAATTGATGTTTCCGAATTTGTTTACGATGGATGGAATAATCGCTTTTTTACTTCCTGTAAAGCCGGCGAGCACTTCATCCAAATCTTTTTTATTGGTGCCGGCCATTTCAATCTTCAAATCCATAAAGGTTTCTTTCCATTTTGGAAGCCCTTTTATGATGAAGTCGCCTTTAATATGTGTTGCTTTTCCTGAGCGAATAGAGAGTTTCTTTGCCCGAAGATTATTTACTAAGCCAGTAATCTGTCCGTCTACATCAAGCTCAATTTTCATACTATTAAGCTCCGGCGCAAAGAATGCCACGTCTTTTGATGATAAGTGACTCTCTTTAAAAATCGCTTTCATCCTCACGCTATCCACATAATGATTAAAATCCCTGTAGGTTTTAAACTTCATTTGGTAATAATCAGTCAGGCGGCTATGATCAGTAACAAGCAGAAGCTTTTTGAGTTCGATGGCGTTACTGTCAATTGTTGTTTCTGCAGTCAGATTTTTTAAGTAAAATCCACTTTTTTCTCTTAAAGTTAAATTCTTGATATTGGTTTTAACCAAATGATTTTTGGTATCCAAGCCATCAAAAATTCCACTAAGTTCTTTTACATCAACATTATCAAAATTTACATTCTTACCCTGAACGGTGTCTTTCGCTGCATAATTTTTATACCTAAAGGCAAATTTGTTTAAGATCACCCTTCCTATTGTAACATCGAAAGGTTTGCTATCAGGTTTCTTTACAGTAGGTTTACCAGAATCAAAGTAGTTGATGATGAAATCGAGGTTAGAAGACTTATCTTTGAAATCCTTTAGGAAAAACTGGCCGTTATTAATTTGGACGGTATTGATATTAATTATTTTTTTATCAATTGATAGCTGATTAATATCTACCATAAATTGCGGAGTACTCAATAAAGTGTCCTTTTGAAGGTCGAGCACTAGCAAATCTTCCAATACAATGGATTTGAAAGGTTTGATGTAAAGACTTTTAATGGATATGGTAGTTTTAAGCTCTTTAGACAAATATGCTGCAGCTTTTTGGGCAACATAAGTTTGAACAGGCTTAAACTGTAGTGAGAAAATAATAAGCGCCAGCAGCAAAATTATTGATGCAATTACCCAAAGGAGTATTTTAAATAGTTTTTTAATAATTTTGCAGCTTAAAAATTAAATAAATTGTCTGTTATACTTGCTATCGAATCTTCTTGCGATGATACTTCAGTCGCCATATGTAACAACGGCAAAATTACGGCCAATGTTATTGCAAACCAAACAATTCATGAAAATTATGGTGGTGTAATCCCTGAATTGGCATCCAGAGTACATCAACAAAATATTGTTCCTACTATTGAGCAGGCACTGAAAAATGCACAGGTTACAAAACAGGACATAAGTGCCGTTGCTTTTACCCAGGGCCCAGGGCTTTTAGGCTCTTTACTAGTAGGGGTTTCCTTTGCAAAATCGTTTGCACTGGCATTAAATATACCTTTAATTTCTGTCAATCACATGCATGCGCATATTTTAGCGCATTTTATTGATGATCCTAAACCAAATTTTCCATTTTTATGTTTAACCGTTTCTGGAGGACATACTCAAATTGTTTTAGTGAAGCATTATTTTGATATGGAAATTGTTGGTGAAACCCTGGATGATGCAGCAGGAGAGGCTTTTGACAAAACGGCAAAAATCCTTCAGCTTCCCTATCCAGGCGGCCCATTAATTGATAAACATGCAAAAAATGGGAATCCGCTTGCTTACAAATTTGCTGAGCCACAAATTGCTGATTTGAATTTCAGCTTTAGTGGTTTTAAAACATCTATTTTATATTTCATCAGAAAACAAGAAAAAGAGAATCCTAACTTCATTGCAGAAAATTTAGATGATATTTGTGCTTCTGTACAACATAGCATTGTTCAGATTTTACTAAATAAAGTTAAGAAAGCTGCAAAGCAGTTTAATATTAATGAAATTGCAATAGCAGGTGGCGTATCTGCAAATTCTGGGCTTAGAGATAGCCTACAGCAAACTGCTAACGATTTGGGCTGGAAGGTTTATATTCCTGCATTTCAATATTGTACTGACAACGCGGGGATGATCGCCATTGCAGGTTATCAGAAATTTTTAACAAAGGATTTTGTGGGGCAGGAAGTTTCGCCCAAAGCGAGAATGGAATTTTAGCAGATACTTTAACCTCTAACTTTTAACCTTAAACTTTTAACTTTAACTTTTCTCATGACTGGAGCATCATTAATATTTTGGATTGTTTGTGCAATACCATTGATCGGACTCTTATATTATCTGATTAGAAAGGATAAGAATAAACTTAACGGAAGTTGGGGAGTTATTATTTTGGGTGCGTTGGTAATTGCTGCACTTTTAGTTATTGTGTATATTACTAAAGATTTCAACGCTATATTTAGCCAGGGTTAGTTAGAATTACGGCTAAAATAAAAAACGCCTGATCAAATCTGGTCAGGCGTTTTTTTATAAATTAATTTTGGCAATTATTTTTCAGCTAACTGCTCACCAGTAACTTCTGCCTTAATTTTCGTTTCAAGCTCTTCGGCTAACTCCGGGTTATCGCTTAACAGTTGTTTCACAGCATCTCTTCCCTGACCAAGTTTGGTATCGCCATAAGAGAACCATGAACCTGCCTTTTTGATAATTCCAAAATCAACGCCTAAATCGATAATTTCACCATTTTTAGAAATACCTTCTCCAAACATCACATCAAACTCAGCAATACGGAATGGAGGAGCTACCTTATTTTTAACAATTTTTACTTTCACACGGTTACCAGAAACCTCATCAGAATCTTTAATTTGTGAAATACGACGAATATCTAAACGTACAGATGCATAAAATTTCAATGCATTACCTCCGGTAGTTGTTTCAGGGTTTCCGAACATTACACCGATTTTATCACGCAACTGGTTAATAAAAATACAGCAACATCCTGTTTTAGAAATTGTTCCTGTTAATTTACGTAAAGCCTGACTCATCAAACGGGCATGTAAACCCATTTTGCTATCACCCATTTCGCCTTCGATTTCACTTTTAGGAACCAATGCTGCAACAGAGTCAATCACAATCACATCAATAGCGCCAGAACGAATCAGGTTATCAGCAATTTCTAAAGCCTGCTCACCGTTGTCTGGTTGAGAGATCAAAAGATTGTCTGTATCAACGCCTAATTTTTTTGCATAGAACTGGTCAAATGCATGTTCCGCATCAATAAATGCAGCAATGCCACCTTTTTTCTGCGCCTCAGCTATAATGTGGGTAGCCAAAGTTGTTTTACCCGATGATTCAGGACCATAAATTTCGATAACCCTACCTTTAGGAATACCACCAATACCCAATGCAATATCTAAACTAATTGATCCTGTAGAAATAAAATCGATAGGTTCAATAGCAGTATCGCCAAGTTTCATGATTGTACCCTTACCATAAGATTTTTCTAACTTATCTAATGTAAGCTGTAATGCTTTTAATTTATCTGGATTTGCGCTTGCCATTTTTATTTGATTTGTTGCGGTAAATATAACTGAATTGTCGGCTAATAAACTTGATTGTTGATAATTGTTTTACTAAAATATTTAGCTAAGATAAAAGTTTTCTGGCTAATGTCAATAGTATTTTAAAAATAATTTAGGCTTGGTGCTTATCCCGCTCATTTCTTGCGGTTGAACGCTCAAAATACCGGCACATGTAAGTAATTTCGCAAACATCACATTTTGGGCTTCGGGCTACGCATACATAACGCCCGTGTAAAATCAACCAATGGTGAGCAATGTGAATATCATGTTCCGGTAGGTTTTTAACCAAATCTTTCTCGACGGCTAAGGGCGTTTTGCCATTTGTAAGTCCGAGGCGATTGGCCACCCGAAAAACGTGTGTGTCTACGGCCATTGCCGGTGCATTATAAATTACAGATGCAATAACATTAGCGGTTTTACGCCCGACACCAGGCATTTTTTGCAAGTCATCTATACCTGAAGGAACAACATCATTAAACTCATTAATCAGAATATTAGCCATGCCAACAAGGTGTTTTGCCTTATTGTTTGGGTAGCTGATACTTTTGATGTAATCAAAAACAATATCTGGAGTTGCCTCTGAAAGACTTTTGGCATTAGGAAATCGTTGAAAAAGCGCCGGCGTAACCATATTTACTCGCTTGTCAGTACACTGAGCAGAAAGAATAACAGCAACTAAAAGCTGATAGGGGTTGTGGTAATGCAGTTCGGTTTCCGCATCAGGTTGTTTTGCCGAAAAATGTTCTACAAAAAGTTTATAACGTTCTTTTTTAAGCATGGGCAAATATAGAAAATTGATCTCTTCGTTTTGCGCCAGGCTTTTAATGCATCACTACATATTTTTCTTTAGCTACAGGAACTCCTTTGGTTGTTGTGCTTCTAATCAGCCAGATGGCGAAAAATGCACCAATCAAAGCCATTGCGGCACCAACATATGCTGGTGAAGTATAATCGAAGCCGTAAACCAACGGCAAACCACCGAAAAATGCACCCAAGGCATTTCCGATATTAAAACTTGCCTGACTGGCAGATGCAGCCAGCATTTCTGATCCTTTTGCCGATTGGATCATTAGCATTTGTATTGGTGCTGCCAAAGCAAATGAAACTGCTCCGGTAATAAATGTCATAATTAAAGCAAGCGGTTGACTAAACGATACGAAGTGAACAATTGTTAACGTGACTACCATGGCTAACAGTAACGCTGCCGAGGCTTTTGCCGGAGAAAATTTGTCAGCCAAAATTCCACCAATGTAATTGCCAACTAACATTCCAACACCAGCAAGCATTAATATGTAGGTAACCGCACCAGCAGAGAAACCGGCAACGTCAGTCATTAAAGGGGCGATGTAGCTATACCAGGTAAATAAACCTCCGGTTCCAATTGAAATCATGAGGATTATCATCCAGGCTTCTCTCTTTTTAAAGAAACTGAGTTCTGATTTTAAATCACGGTTTTTAGTGGCTTCTAATGCAGGCAGCCAAAGTTTTAAACTTAACAGCGTAACTAATCCCACAAAAACAACTACGGCAAAAGAAATTCGCCAGGAAAAATTATGACCGATAAATGTTCCAAGTGGAACGCCGAGAATGTTCGCAATGGTTAAACCCATAAACATGAGTGAAACAGCCTGTGCAGCCTTGCCCTTTTCAGCAATTCTGCTCGCCACTACCGAGCCGACACCAAAAAATGCACCATGAGGCAATCCTGATAATAATCTGGCAATAAATAATGTATTAAAGGTTGGTGCGAAAGCAGAGAAAGCATTAAAAGCTGTAAACATCACCATCAGTGCAATTAATATTTTTTTTGGCGGATACTTACCTGCAATCATAATTAACAAGGGAGCGCCAATTACTACACCCATTGCATATGCAGAAATTAAATATCCGGCTTGGGGAATGGTTACGCTTAAATCTTTTGCGATATCTGGGAGTAAACCCATCATCACAAATTCTGTTATTCCAATGCCTAAGCCACCAAGGGTAAGTGGTAGTAAGTTCTTATTCATATATTGCTTAGTGTTAAAATTACACTATGTAAAGGTAGCTGTTTTTGCGTTAAGGGAATGTAAAAAGATATTGAAAGCTTAAGGGAAAATAGGATTTAGAAAATGGGAATAGGTATAGTATTTTTAGAAAAGTTTTATTTCTAAAATCTGCTTACATTTTACAAAAAAAAAGCTGCCTCATTTTGGGGCAGCTTTTTGGCTCGTGTGAATTTACTTTGATCTGCTGTATGCTAAAATCTTATTGATGGTTTCATCTTGAGGATTTTTAGCGAGGCCATCTAACTTACTTTTAATTTGGTCATAAAATAAGTCAATTTCGGCGTCAGATTCAATATCAGTTTTAGGCTGAAACATACTGTGGGTAGGTAAATTTACATTGTTTTTTGATGTAGAGGTTTTTGTCATAAGCAACTAAATGTGATAAGTTTTATAAACTTAACGATTGTTCAGATGCTTTATTTCAATCCCTAAAACATTTTGTGTAACTTTTTTATTACCCCTTGTAGGTCATCTCTTTTGTTTTAAGCATTTTACGAAGGTTGCTTAGCGCATAGCGCATTCGGCCCAATGCTGTATTGATGCTCACATCAGTTAAATCAGCAATTTCCTTAAAACTTAAGTCTGCATAATGACGCATTAAAAGCACTTCTTTCTGTTCATCAGGCAATAAATGGATCATTTCCTTTAAATCTTTATGTGTCTGATCGCGAAGCATTTTTTCTTCTGCACTCTCATCATAAAAGTGTAGCATATTGAATACATCCATTCCGTCAGAACTCGTAATAATTGGCGTTCTTTTTCCTTTCTGAAGTAATCAATTACTAAATTATGTGCAATACGCATTACCCAAGGTAAGAACTTGCCTTCCTCGTTATATCGCCCTGATCGCAATGTGTTAATTACTTTTATGAAAGCGTCTTGAAAAATATCCTCTGCCAAATATTGGTCTTTCACCAATAAGTAGATAGAAGTATAAATTTTACTTTTATGTCTTCTTAAAAGTTCTTGCAATCCATTCTCGTTCCCGGTAATGTATAACTTTACCAGGTCCTGATCATTGTATGATTGTAAATTCATAGGTTTACCTACACTAAATCCCGTACTGTTTGCTAAAAATTAATTTGTAGATGTTTAATTTCTATAGCGTCTCTCCTATGCTTTTTTAGATTGTGTTAGTTTGGTTCTGAGGTTGTTAATATCCAAAGAAAGTTATTTTTTTATCAAAAAACAAAAAATAAAATGTTAAAAAATAAATTAACCGTCTCAGTACCCTATTTTTGTATGTTTTAAAAACCCAATGTTTACTTATTGGGTTATGTTTTAAAATCTTAATCATACATGAGCAAAAAAGAAGCCGAAAAAGATCCGCATAGAAATATAATTATAAAAGGTGCTCGTGTGCACAACCTGAAAAACATTGATGTTGCCATTCCAAAAAATAAACTGGTGGTGGTTACGGGCATGTCGGGTTCGGGCAAATCTTCTCTCGCTTTTGATACTTTATATGCAGAAGGGCAACGCCGATATGTAGAAAGTTTATCATCATATGCCCGCCAGTTTATGGGGCGGATGAATAAACCGGATGTAGATTATATTAAAGGTATTGCTCCGGCTATTGCCATCGAGCAGAAGGTAATTACTTCCAATCCACGTTCAACAGTTGGTACATCAACTGAAATTTATGATTATCTAAAACTACTTTTTTCGCGAATTGGAAAAACCATTTCCCCAGTTTCGGGAAAAGAAGTGAAGAAAGACTCGGTAAGCTCGGTGGTAGATTATGTGAATGGCCTGCCTGAAGATACTACGGTAACAATTTTTTGCCCGTTATATCCGCACAATAACCGAACAATTAAAGAGGAACTAGCCATTTTGTTGCAAAAAGGTTTCCTTAGGGTATTGATTGAAAACAAGATTTTGAAAATAGAGTCTGTTTTAGATGATGCTGATTTTAAAGATGCGGAATTAACCGACGATAAAACTGTACAGATTTTAATTGACCGGATTGTAACCAACCAGGAGGAGGAAACTTTGAGCAGATTGGCTGATTCGGCACAAACTGCATTTTTCGAAGGCAAAGGTGATTGTTATGTAGAAGCGGAAGGTAAAACCAAACATTTCAGTGATCGCTTTGAGCTCGATGGAATTAAGTTTGAAGAACCCACGCCAAATTTTTTCTCTTTTAATAATCCGTATGGTGCCTGTAAAAGATGCGAGGGTTATGGAAATGTAATTGGTATTGACGAAGATTTGGTTATTCCTGATAAGAGCAAAAGTGTTTTTGATAATGCGATTGCGCCATGGAGAGGAGAGAAGATGAATGTATGGTTGCAAAACTTTATTAAAGCTTCATCAAAATTTGATTTTCCTATTCACCGCCCATTCAGTCAGCTAACTGAAAAAGAGCAGCAACTACTTTGGACGGGCAATAAATATTTCGCCGGATTGGATGCTTTTTTCAAAGAACTGGAAGAACAAACCTATAAAATTCAATACCGGGTGATGTTATCACGCTACCGTGGTAAAACAACTTGCCCGGAATGCAAAGGTTCTCGCTTACGTAAAGACGCTTCGTATGTAAAAATTTCAGAAAAATCAATCATTGATGTGGTATTGATGCCATTGTCTAAAGCTTTAACTTTTTTTAATGATTTAAAATTAAATGCTACTGATACAAAAGTAGCTAAACGTTTACTGGCAGAAATTGATAATCGTTTTCTCTACTTAAACAATGTTGGTTTAGGTTATTTAACATTAAACCGTCTGTCGAATACCCTGTCAGGAGGCGAATCGCAAAGAATTAACCTCGCAACATCTTTGGGAAGTAGTTTGGTTGGTTCGATATATGTGCTGGATGAGCCCAGTATTGGATTGCATCCACGTGATACCAATAAGCTGATCGAGGTATTGATTTCGTTAAGGAATGTTGGCAATACTGTTTTAGTAGTTGAACACGAGGAAGAAATGATGCGTGCTGCCGATTACATTATAGACATTGGTCCTGAAGCAGGTACACACGGTGGAAATTTAGTTTTCAGCGGCGACTACGAAGAAATTTTAAAGGATAAAAAAAGTTTAACAGGCCGTTACCTATCTGGTGTGGAAAAAATTGCCATCCCCGAAAAACGCCGTAAATGGAAAGATCACATTCTGATTAAGGGCGCCCGCGAAAATAATCTTCAGAATGTTGATGTAAAATTTCCATTGGGTGTGTTTACGGCTGTAAGTGGTGTTTCGGGTTCTGGTAAAACAAGCTTAGTCAAGAAAATTTTATATCCTGCCTTACAAAAAGCCATTGGGAACTATGCCGGAGAACAAACCGGTGCTTACGATGGAATTTTTGGCAATTATGATTTAATCAGTGCTGTAGAATTGGTTGATCAGAACCCAATTGGCCGCTCGAGCAGATCAAACCCGGTGACCTATGTAAAAGCCTGGGATGATATTCGTGCTCTGTTTTCTGGACTGGCTTCGGCAAAAGCGGCCGGCTTGAAACCTGCTGCTTTTTCTTTTAATGTAGAGGGTGGCCGTTGTGATGTTTGCCAGGGCGAAGGCGAAGTGAAGATTGAAATGCAGTTTATGGCCGATATTTATCTGCCTTGTGAAGCCTGCGGTGGAAAGCGTTTCAAACAGCAGGTGCTGGATGTAACTTACAAAGAGAAAAACGTTTCTGAAATTCTTGATATGACCATTGATGAGGCCGTGGAGTTCTTTAAAGATGATCAGAAAATTCTAAATAAATTAAACCCTTTGGTTGATGTTGGGTTAGGATATGTGCATTTAGGACAGTCATCCAACACCTTATCGGGCGGAGAGGCACAACGCATCAAACTTGCTTCGTTCTTAATCAAAGGAAATAATGCAAGTAAAACATTGTTCATTTTTGATGAACCAACTACCGGATTGCACTTTCACGACATTAAAAAGCTTTTGAAAGCACTCAATACCTTGATCGAACAAGGAAATACTATTTTAGTAATTGAGCACAATATGGATATGATTAAATGTGCCGATTGGGTAATTGACATTGGCCCGGAAGGTGGCGATGGTGGTGGCCAGGTAGTTTTTGAAGGTATTCCAGAAGATTTGGTTAAGGAGAAAACCTCCTACACCGGAAAATATTTAGCATCGCATTTAAATTTAAATCCATAATTTCGGCAATGCTTTTTCTAACCTTTTTAATAGGCATCGTTCTCAATGCCATGGGCTATATCCCTCCAGGCAATATTAATCTAACTGTAGCACAGCTTGCCATTAATAAAGGTATGCGCCAGGTTTGGTACTTTATTCTGTCGTTCTCCTGCGTTGAAGTATTTTTTACTTTCGGTATGATGCGTTTTGCCCGGTGGGCGATGAGCGATATAAATCCTAATGAAGCGGTTAGTGAAGTCAGATTGGGAACATTGGTGGACTGTTTTATGATCCTGATGTTTATTACGATGGGTACCATTACCTGGGTAAACCGTAAAAAAGCGCCGAAAACAAGCAGTAAAAAGGAAGATAAACGTAGTGGGAGCGTATTATATGGATTGATACTTGGCGTGTTAAATCCTGTTCAAATTCCTTTTTGGCTATTTTTTGGCAACTACGTTATCCTGCACGAGTGGATTGAAACGGACTATTTATCACTCGTTATTTTTGCTTTAGGATCAGGTTTTGGTTCGGCTGGAGCGCTATATCTGTACGCTCATTTTGCAACATTCATTCAGGAAAAGTTCGCCTTAAGCAGTTTAATCATCAACAAATCAATCGCCATATTTTTATATGTTTTAGCAGCTTACCTGGTAGTTAAGCAACTGGTGATTCTGTTATAATTTACAATTTGATCCTGCTCAAAAACGAAAAGAAATAGTGATTTTGAACTTGTTTCTGAATCTTCTTTAGTTATCAATCAATTATTTGGAAATGAAAGTTTGGTTGCAAGGACGGCTTTCAGTCCCGCCAAACACTTTATCCCGAAAAATTCGGGATGCTCGTTTATGTCGGGTTTAGGTACAATGGTTTGTGCATAAAAACCAACCGAAGGGATACTACATTGAGTTAAATAGCCCCGACATAAGCGGAAATACTTTTGGTTGGACATTATTCAAATGCAGGCAAACTTTAACCAAAAGATTGCAGCATTGGCGGGACTGCCGCAACCTCATTGCTACTGCTTTTGCGCTACAAATTATTACTGGTTGGTGTTGAGCTTGATGGATATAACCCTGGTTCTAACACCTTAGCTTCGAAACTTATCTGTTATTTCAAAAACTCTACATTCCAGATTTTTTCAGCCTTTCTGCCAATTAGCCAGAATGATGCGGCCAGTACCGAAAAGAATATTGCTTTGTGCCAGCTATCCCAAAAGTATTCGAAATAGCGGGTATAGAGGTTAATAAATAAGAAAGTTATGCCGAATTCCCGGGCAATGTCATCATGGTATTTTAAGCCAAACAGTGTGCTGGCCACACAAACCGCTGCCGAAATTATTGCCCAGTAAAACAGGCTTAACTGTCTTACGGAGTACCATTCTTCTAAGCTGGCAAAGTTGCCGAAAACAGATAATGCCCAAAGTGAAATGAACAGATAAACCATTCCGGCGATATAAGTAACCTGAAAGAAATGTTGCGTTTTAGGCAGTGCTTTCATAATAAAAGACGCTGCGGTTAATGTTGCACCAAATACTACAAAACGAAGCGGATAATTCATGCCTAAGAAGTAATAATTCCAGCGGCTTAAATAGCCTGTTTCTGTTCCAAACCAGGCTCCCAATGAGATTAATGCAAATACCCAAATTAATCTGGAACGGAAAATGTAACCCAAACCACCGTAAATAAAAACCGAAATTAAAATAAGAATAGAGAAGTTGCCTGAGCCATTATCTAATGCTTTGCCGAAATAAGCAATTGCATTGGCAGTGAGCAAAATGGCCGAAAAAACAATTGCCTCATTGCTGAATTTTAAATGTGACAGTTTTTTCTTCCTCCTAAAGCCGAGAATATACAGCCAGGCGGCTAAACCTCCGGAAACAATTGCAATTACAATATTCGGCGTATTGTAAACCCGTTTCAGGTAATTTAATATCGAATTATCTATTAGAAGCGAGCCCAGGGCGATAAAGCCGCAAGCCAGTGCTACCCAGAAAGCATATTGTGCCAGCCGAAGCCAATCGAAATTTTTGGCTTCGTAACTTTTGCGGAGTTTGTTGCCTGTTTCTTCAGTAATAAGCCCATCGTTTTGCCATTGCTCAATTACTTCATCAAGAAACTCACTCTTTTCTCTATCAACTTTCATAGGTTAGGTTATACACGAAGATATAAAATTAGTATCAAGATATTGGTATCAGGTAGCAAGACAACTAGCTGATTAAATGACATCTTTAATCTTTTTGTTATTCCCAACAATCCAGATCACATCTCCATTGTCGAAAACAAACTCAGAAGATGGGTTTAAAATTCTCTCGGTGCCACGTTCGATGCCTACAATTAGAGCCTGGGCTTTTTCGCGAATACCTGCGTTTCTGATACTTAATCCATAAACGGGCGATTCGGTATTGATTACAACTTTCTGCAGCGTCATTTCTTTATCAGGGAAACTTTTTTCCTGTTCTGTTTCAGGGGTATCAACTTCCAGTAATGCTTTTACTGAAGCGAGTTGATCATCTGCTCCAATTAAAAGCAGATTATCATTTGGGTAAAGCCGTTCATCTCTTCCCGGGGTAGGAATATTGATTCTACCACGTTCAATCAGGGCGATGTTCACGCCGTGTTTTTCTCTAATCATTAGCTCCGCAAGCGTCTTCCCAACTACATCCGATTCAGGAGATACCCTAATCTCTGTTAAATGTGTATCCCAAGGTAAAATGTCAGGTTTCTGGTTTTCCCTCGCATTTAAATTGAGCATAAAGCGTTTCTCCAGTTTGTTATAAAAGGCCTGTAATTTTCTTGAAAAAATAACCATCACCAACACAATCAGCGCCAATGCAATTCCTGCGGCGATCCAGGTATCGAAAAATTCGTACATCAAAAAACCAACGAAAAATATTCCAAGAGCAATCCTGAAAACCTCTATCGCAATTAGCGGCCCGCGGGTAAATTTCTTGTTCAGCCATAGATGAGAATAGGCTGTTTTCTGTATTCTTCTAATGGATAATGCCCATAAAAATGGCGCCATTAAGGTAAATGAGGCGATTAAACTGATAATGGTAGATTGAATACCGTTAACAACATTTTTTGCTATAAACGGCTGCAGATATCTGGACGCTAGAAAAATGACGGCAATAATAATTACAGAGTGAATAATGGTATTGAAAGCATAACTTCTTAACAGAATTTTCCAGTCGCTCAAGGTGGTAATTCCGGCTGTGCTTGAGCTGTATCTTGCTATGCCATCCAGCCATTTTTTGGGTAAAATCCTGTTTAAGAAATTGTAAAACGACTCAGAATGTTTAATGAGATATGGCGTGGTAAAAGTAGTAATGGCTGAGGCCGCTACTGCTATCGGATATAAAAAATCACTGGTAACCTTTAAGGTTAATCCTAATGTAGCGATGATGAATGAAAACTCCCCGATTTGTGCTAAACTCATTCCAGATTGTACAGCTGTTTTTAAGGGTTGACCGGAAAGGAGTGCCCCAAGGCTCGAACTCAGAAATTTACCAAGTATGGTAGCAAGGGTTACCACAACAATGGGCAAAGCGTAATCGACTAAAATTTTTGGATCAATGAGCATTCCAACCGATACGAAGAAAACTGCCGCAAATAAATCTTTAACGGATTTTGTGAGGTGCTCTATTTTTTCTGCCTGAGTAGTCTCTGCCAGGATTGAACCCATGATAAAAGCACCTAAAGCTGGAGAAAAACCAACTTTTACGGCTAACAGAACCATAATTAAACAAAGTGCAAGGGAAACTACCAGCATGGTTTCATCGTTCATTAACTTTCTGGTTGCCTTTAAAAAACTTGGAATCAAGAATATTCCACCTAAAAACCAAAGCACAAGGAAAAAAGCAAGTTTTAGTATCGAGATCAGCATTTCGCCGCCCTCAAACTGCTGACTTACCGCCAGCGTTGAAAGTAAAACGAGTAGTAAAATCGCCACTAAATCTTCTACGATCAACACACCAAAAACCAAACCTGCAAACTTTTTATGTTTAACGCCGAGTTCTTCAAAAGCCCTGATGATAATTGTAGTAGATGAAACCGAAAGAATTCCACCTAGAAATATGCTGTCCATGGTTTTCCAACCCATTAATTTACCAGCGGCAAAGCCAATTAACAACATGAAAACAACTTCAACTACTGCGGTAATGGAGGCGGAGCCACCCACTTTTACTAGTTTTTTAAAACTAAATTCTAATCCCAAACTGAATAAAAGAAAGATTACGCCAATTTCTCCCCAAATATTGATGCTTTTGGTATCGGTTACAGATGGAAAAAAATCGAGATGTGGGCCAACCAAAAGGCCCGCCAGGATATAGCCCAAAACTAAAGGCTGTTTTATTTTTTTAAAAATGAGGGTTGTGATTCCTGCGGCGGCAAGAATTAATCCTAAATCGGCAATTAAATCGGGTAAATGCATTGATAAAATGGTAATGATTAAAATAATTTTTCAAACGCTTCTTAGGTTTGAATTTTAATATCCACATTGCTGTGAGCAAATCAATATATTTACCAAAAAACATGTTTAGGGTACAGCATTTTAAATAAACACCAGTAGCTGTATTTTAATTTTCTGAGAATTATTTTGCAGGTTAACAAGTGGCTTTTGAAAAAGTTGACCACAATACCCATCAACAATAAGAAAGAAAGTGCAATTTTTGGGGTAATATTATTGATCAAATCTTTCTCCAGGGTTTCATTTTCCATGGCTGAATCTGCATTGAGCTTATACAGCTTTTTATCAGAAAGAAAACTCAATTTGGCTTTTTTAAACTGATTGTCATGATGTTTTGCCTGTGGCAAAGCACTGGCAAAACAATAACTTGAGCAGATAAATATGATGATGTAAAAAAGCCTCATTGCCGCTAATATAACGATTTTGAGGCTTTTATTGGAGGGGAATTTTGATTAATGGCTATCTTGTGATGCAAAGAATGCAAGTGTAGCCGCTTTATCTTTTTGTAATTGTAAGGTGAGTGCTTCCAAACCGGTAAACTTTACATCGTGGCGCAAAAATTTCAAAAAGTTCATCTTAATATCTTGTCCATAAATCTCCTGGTCGAAATCAAAAATATTTACCTCAATATTCCTGGTCATTCCGTTTATGGTTGGACGTTGCCCGATGTAAGCCATGCCTCTGAATGTTGAAGGTTGAAGGCTTAGGGTTGAAGCCGTAGGTTTTATGCCGGTATCTCCACTTTGAAGTTTTGACTTTTCACTTTTACCTTTTAGTTTTTCACTTTCTAAACTCATTTCAACCGTTACGGCATAAATTCCATCACCCGGAATAAGCTTGTAGGTTTCTTCTACAAAAAGGTTAGCAGTTGGAAAACCAATTGTACGACCGATTTTATCGCCCTTAATTACCCGGCCGAATATCGAAAAGGGGTAGCCAAGATAGTCGGCAGCTAAACTAACATCGCCGGCTAAAAGTGCCTGACGGATTTTAGTTGAACTTACTGCCACATCGTGAATATCTTGTTCCATGATTTCTTCTACCGTAAAACCAAAATGGACCCCGGCGGCTTTCAAATCAGTCAGGTTACCCGTTCTGTCTTTGCCGAAGCGATGATCATAACCAATGATAATATGTTTGGTGCCGATATTTTCAACCAATGTATGTTGTATATATTCCTCCGGCGTTTGATTAGAAAAATCCCTCGTAAATGGGGTAATAATTAAATGGTCTACACCAAGTTCTTTCAAAATCGCTGCTTTCTCGTTAATGGTGTTAATCAATTTCAGATCCTGGTTTTCAGGATCAATAATCATTCTCGGATGCGGAAAGAATGTTAAAATCACACTTTCGCCATGATCAGCTTTAGCTTTTGCTACCAGTTGCCTGATGATTTTTTGATGGCCAAAATGTACGCCATCAAAAGTGCCAATGGTTACCACAGCATTTTCTAATCTTTGAAATTCTGAAAGGTTTTGATATATTTTCAAGGGATGGGGAAAATTAATGTAAAGAATGGCGTTTAACTACACCGCCTTTTAAATCAGCGATTTGTTGCTGAATAACGAAAGCATCAGCATCAATTTGCCTGATGGCCGATTGCAGTTTGCTCATTTCGAGTTTGGTTACCACAGTAAAAATAATGTCGAGGTCTTTTTTCTCTCCATAACCACCTTCTCCTTTGTAGATGGTAACCCCACGTTTCATGTCATTTATGATAAAACTCTTAATGTCATCTTGACGCTCAGAAATTATGGTTACACCGGTATACTGTTCCAAGCCATTAACAATAAAATCGATAGTGCTCGATGCAGATAAATAAGTTAAAATGGCATACAATGCGGTTTCGATATTTAAAAAGTACGCAGCGAAAGCAAATATGATGATGTTTAGGATCAAAATAATATTGCCAACTGTTAACACACTATTTTTACTGATGTAAAGTGCTAATACTTCCGTTCCATCAATCACACAACCACCTCTCATGGCCAAACCAATACCACCGCCCAGAAACAATCCGCCGAAAAAAGCAATTAACAATTTATCGTGGGTAATGGGCTCAAATGGCAGAACGATCAGCGCAACTGCAAGGGTTGCAATAGCGATCGCAGTTTTGATGGCAAAAGCTTTTCCGATTTGCCTGTAGCCTAAAATTACAAATGGAATGTTAATGATTGCAATGAGGTAAGAGAGGTTCCATTTTGTTAAAGTGCTGATTAAAAGTGAAATTCCCGTTACTCCGCCATCAATAAACTCATTTGGCATTAAGAAGCTCTTCAAACCGAAACATGCAGAAGTTACACCAGCTACGATCAGCAAAACTTCTTTTACAAATCGTGTGTTTCGGTTTTTGATGTTGTTCATATCTGCGTTTCCGTTTTAGCTTCTTCTTTCTTGCTACGAATATAATTAACGAGCTCCAGAACCTCAAACGAATTGGCCAGCAAAAAGTTTCCGCTACGTGTACGGGTGAGTTTCGATAAGTAAGCGCCGCTGTTGAGTTGTTTTCCGAAATCAGATACGAGAGAGCGGATATAAGTACCCTTGCTGCAAACAATTCTGAAATCTATTTCAGGTAATTCTATTCGGGTAATTTCAAATTCTGGTACACTCACAAAACGCTTCCGTAGTTCCACTTCTTCGCCCAGTCTGGCTTTAACGTATAAACGCTCACCATTTACTTTTACAGCCGAATGTGCAGGCGGATATTGTTCTATATCTCCGATAAAAGGTTTGCAGGCATTGTAAATATCCTGGTTGGAAATATTGCTGATATCAAATGTTGCATCCACTTCTGTTTCCATATCGAATGATGGTGTAGTGGCGCCCAGAATCATCGTACCTGTATATTCTTTTTCTTCTGCCTGGAAGGTGTCTATCTGTTTAGTGAGTTTGCCGGTGCAAATAATCAGCAAACCAGTTGCCAAAGGATCTAGTGTACCAGCATGGCCAACCTTTAGTTTTAGGGGCTTTAAAGAGTTACGAATTTTGCCTACCACATCAAATGAGGTCCATTTGTAGGGTTTATTAATTAACAACAGTTCGCCTTCGGCAAAATTGAAATCTTTGAATTTTGAATTTTCTGTACTCACAAATCTTTTTTGCGCAAAGATACAGATTATATAATTTGTAAGTTATGGCCAGTCATCAGTAAGATGATAATGATCAAACCCGCTACTATTCTATACCAACCAAACATTTTAAAACCATGTTTATTAAGGTAGCCAATAAAGCTTTTAATCGCTAATAAAGCAACAATGAAAGCCACAACGTTTCCGATTAAGAGTAAGTTAATTTCTTTTTGTGTTATGATATTTTTTGGATCTTGGTAAAAATCAAGGAGCTTTTTTCCGGTGGCGGCAAACATGGTGGGTACGGCTAAAAAAAATGAAAATTCAGCCGCTACTTTTCGGCTTAGCTTTTGGCTCATACCACCTACAATAGTTGCTCCGGAGCGGGAAACACCCGGAATCATAGCAATACACTGAAAAAAACCAATCTTTAAGGCAGTTAAGTAGGTAACATCTTCTTCTTCGTTAATGGTTGGTTTGTTAAACCATTTGTCTACAAACAAAAGAATAATTCCGCCCACCAAAAGCGAAATTCCTACCGCCATCGGACTTTCCAGAAGTTCATCAATTTTTTTGCTGAGTAATAAACCGAAAATTGCGGCAGGAATAAAAGCAACTATCAGTTTAATATAGAAGTTAATCGATTTGAAGAACCTTTTGAAATATAATACCACTACTGATAAAATGGCACCTAGTTGGATGGCCACCGTAAACAGTTTAACAAAAGGATCGCTGGCTATGCCCATAAAAGAGGAGCCGATGATCATGTGCCCCGTACTCGATACAGGTAAAAATTCAGTTAGTCCTTCAATTATTGCGAGAATAACAGCTTCGAAATATTTCATAATGTTTTTAGGTGGCGTAAAAATGAAGAGAACGCCCAATCAAATCAAGCGTTCTCATTTTCATATTCTTAAGAATAATTTATTTTTTTAATATCGCGTAGATTCCGAAAGCAAAACCGAACAATACCACAAGCGGAGCCAATAAGGTTCTTCTAAAATCATAAATGTCGCCTTCAGTTCCCATCATTAAAACAAAACCAAGAGCAACAATTGCCATGCTGATTAACAATAACTGGTAATTTTTCTTAGTGAAAACCAATTCGCTTTTAACGTCCTTAACTACAGGACCTGATTTTTTTTCTAATGCCATTATCTATATAAATTATAAGATTTCAACCGTAAATATCTGCTTACTGCAAACCATGTACTTAAGCCTGTAATAAAAATTCCGATGATGATCAACGCAACAAATACAAAACCAAATTCTTTGTAGTTGTTTAGTATAATGATCTCGGGTACTTCTTTGCGGGCATATATCAAGGTAGCAAGCAAAATTATAATTGCAATAAAGGCTGCAATTAAACCATGCAAGGCAGCGTATAATAAGAAAGGACGTCTGATAAAATTTTTCGTTGCACCAACCAGCTGCATACTTTTAATTAAAAATCTTTGAGAATAGATTGCTAAGCGTATGGTGTTGTTTATCAATGCAATAGAAATTACAAGTAATAATGCAGCGAAGGCTAAAATAATTAACCCAATGGTGTTGATGTTTTTGTTCACCATATCAATTAACGAACTTTGATAAACAACTTCCTTCACTACAGGATTTTTTGAAATTGATGCTTTTAAACCATCAATACTTTTGTTATTTGCGTATTCAGCTTTTAAGTAAACATCAAAAGTTGAGGTAAGCGGATTATAGCCTAAGAAATTAACAAAATCTTCACCCAAATCTTGAGTTAAATTTCTCGCAGCAAGCTCCTTATTTACATACTGCGTTTGTTTTACCGCTTTATTGGCGTTTAATTCTTTTTGGAACGCTAAAACATCGGTTTCTTTAGCACCTTCATCAACAATAATATTTAGAACGATATTTTCTTTAACGTAATTAGACAGGTTTTTGGCATGTACAAGTACCAACCCAAGCAGCCCAAGCATTAATAAAACCAACGCAATACTAATAATAGTAGAGATGTATACCGTTTTGGTTTTTTTAGATGCGTCACTTACTTCGAATTCTTCCATGTATTTCAATTTTGTTTTTGCGAAAATATAAATTATACCTGATAAACACCAATATTATCATCATTAACGCCCTAAAGCCAAAATTAGTTCCATCAAAAAACATAAAAATATTAAGTGGATTTGCCTAAGCGGTACGAAATTTGATTAAACGGCGTTATTAAATCAACCTAAAACAATTAATCACTATGAAAAGACAAATTACATTCCTGGGTCTGCTAATGCTAGTCACGGCAACATTATTTTCGTGCAAAAAAGACGAAACCTCACTTAAAGCAAGAATAATGGGCAAGTGGACCGTTAATAAAATCGAAGTATCTGGTAATAGCAATCAGGCGCTTAACGGAACATTTAACTATACCATGAATGATTATATAGATTTCAAATCAAACCAGGACGATCAGGTTGAATTAAGCTTAACCAATCAACGTACCATCGGAACTTATACGGCATCATTGGGTAACGAATTTGGTATGGTTTTCCCAGAAGGAAGTTCTTACTGTACAGTTTCTACATTGTCGGCTACACAGCTCGAATTTACCGCCAAAATTGATAAAACCAACATCGTTAAAAAATATTACTTAACCAGATAAAAATCTTAATCCCGATTATTTGCTTGCGCCATTGGTTTTAAATCAATGGCGCATTTTTTTTGGGATGATAGCTTGAAAAGCTAGCTGCAGTATTCCTTGGGGTAGCACAGTCGGGCTGTACGCTAAATCTTTTTTGTTGTTGTCATCCTCGGCTTATCGACGGAAGAACAAAAAAGGATATCGCTTCCATCCCGTTTAAAAACGCAGGCTTCTGCATAAAATCAAATCCAATTCCCTAAAAATCCGTGTTTTCGCTGCAAGAAGCTGCTAAAAATTATGTTTCACTAAACCCCTTAATTTCCGTAATTTCGCCCCTTTAAAAATTTAAAACTTGCAATGGATTACCAATTCAAAGAAATAGAACAAAAGTGGCAGAAGTTTTGGGCCGATAATCAAACATTTAAAGCCGAAAGCAATTCTGAAAAGCCAAAATACTATGTATTAGATATGTTTCCCTATCCATCGGGAGCAGGTTTACATGTTGGTCATCCACTAGGTTACATTGCATCAGATATTTTTTCGAGATACAAACGCCTTAAAGGTTTTAATGTTTTGCATCCAATGGGTTACGATTCATTTGGTCTACCTGCAGAACAATATGCGATACAAACGGGCCAACATCCGGCAATTACAACAGAAGCAAACATCGCCACTTACCGTCGCCAGTTAGATCAAATTGGTTTTTCTTTTGATTGGAGCCGTGAAGTGCGTACCAGTGAACCATCTTATTACAAATGGACGCAGTGGATTTTTATGCAATTGTTTAATTCGTGGTATAACATCGAAACGGATAGGGCAGAAGATATTACCACGCTGATTGAAAAATTCAATGCATCTGGCACAGCAGATGTAAAAGCGGTGTGCGATGAAGATGTGAAATCTTTCTTGCCGAGCGATTGGGCTACATTTACTGAAGAAGAAAAACAAATCGAGTTGTTGAAATACCGCATGACTTACCTTCGGGAAAGTACGGTAAACTGGTGCCCGGCTTTGGGAACGGTTTTGGCAAACGACGAAGTTAAAGATGGTTTCTCAGAGCGTGGAGGTTTCCCGGTTGAGCAAAAGAAAATGATGCAGTGGAGCATGAGAATTACCGCCTATTCTGACAGGCTTTTGCAGGGTTTGGATACCATCGATTGGCCGGAACCAATTAAAGAAATGCAACGCAACTGGATTGGGAAAAGTGTTGGAGCATCAGTTCGATTTAAGATTGACGATTTAAGATTGACGAATAAGACTTTGGACTCCGGACTTCCGACTCCAGACTATATAGAAGTTTTCACTACACGTGTAGATACCATTTTCGGTGTTTCTTATTTAGTTTTGGCGCCTGAGCATGAATGGGTTGCTGAATTGACTACGCCAGAACAAAAACAAGATATCGAAAATTATATTGCTCAGACTAAAAAGAAATCGGAATTAGACCGCATGGCGGATACTAAAACCGTTTCTGGAGCTTTTACAGGAACTTATGTAATTAACCCGGTAAGTGGCGAACGTGTTCCGTTATGGATCGCCGATTACGTGCTTGCAGGTTATGGAACAGGTGCGGTTATGGGCGTACCAAGTGGCGACCAACGTGATTGGTTATTTGCAACGCATTTCAACTTGCCAATTATTCAGATTTTGGATAGCCAAAAAGAAATAGAAGTACAAGCCGACCCAACCAAAGAAGGGAAATATATTAACTCAGGTTTCATCAACGGATTGACTTATAAAGAAGCGGTTCCGTTTTTGAATAACTGGTTAGAAGAAAAAAATGTTGGAAAGGCCAAGGTTAACTTCCGCCAACGTGATGCAATTTTCGGTCGCCAGCGTTATTGGGGAGAGCCAATTCCGGTTTATTTTAAAGATGGTTTACCTTATTTAGTTCAGGAGGAAGAATTGCCTTTAATCTTGCCAGAAATTGATAAATACCTACCAACAGAAACTGGCGAACCGCCTTTAGCGAGAGCAGAAAACTGGGTGCCGACAGATGGTGGACATTACGAATTAAGCACCATGCCAGGTTGGGCAGGTAGCAGTTGGTACTGGTATCGCTATATGGATGCTGAGAACAACGCAGATTTTGCTTCAAAAGAAGCTGTTGAGTATTGGAAAGATGTTGATTTATACATCGGCGGTTCTGAACACGCTACTGGTCACTTATTGTACAGCCGTTTCTGGAATAAGTTTTTGAAAGATTTAGGTTATACCAAAGAGGAAGAGCCTTTCAAGAAATTGATTAATCAAGGCATGATTCAGGGCAGAAGTAATTTTGTTTACAGAATTAACGATGCGGATGGCAAACCAACAAACACTTATGTTTCTGCCGGATTAAAAAAAGAATACAAAACTTCAGCATTGCATGTTGATGTGAATATTGTTGAGAACGATACACTTGATTTAAATAAATTCAAAGCCTGGAGAGAAGAATACGCTAACGCAGAATTCATTCTTGAAGGTGGAAAATACATCTGCGGTGTTGAGGTAGAAAAAATGTCCAAATCAAAATTCAATGTGGTTAATCCCGATGATTTGATTGAGCGTTATGGAGCCGATACTTTACGTATGTACGAAATGTTTTTAGGTCCGTTGGAGCAAAGTAAACCTTGGAATACCAATGGTATTGAGGGTGTGTTCAAGTTCTTGCGTAAATTCTGGAGATTATTCCACAACGAAGCATGGGAATTCACGGTTTCTGATGCAGAGCCAACCAAAGCTGAGCTGAAATCATTACATAAAATCATTAAAAAGGTTCAGGATGATATTGAGCGTTTCTCTTTCAATACTTCTGTTTCTAGTTTTATGATTGCGGTAAATGAATTGACAGATTTAAAATGTAATAAACGCAGCATCTTGCAGGATATGGTGGTAATTTTATCACCTTATGCGCCACACATCTGCGAAGAACTTTGGGTTCAGTTGGGTAATGATGCAGGTACATTGTCTTATACTGCCTTCCCAACATTTAACCCTGAACATTTGGTAGAAGATGAATTTGCTTATCCGGTTTCTATCAATGGTAAGATGAAAATGAACTTAAATTTAAGTTTAACATTGCCACAACCAGAAGTGGAAGCGATTTTAATGACGAATGAACAATTCCAGAAATTTTTGGATGGCAAAGCACCTAAGAAAATCATTTTTGTCAAAGGAAAGATTATTAATGTGGTGGTTTAAGTTTTTAAGCTGAAAGGTTAAAGAATAAAGCAAAAAGCTTTTTAGCGATTTTTAGTAAAAAATAAACCCAGAGTTGAGAAAGTCAATTCTGGGTTTTTCCTTTTAGGGCTACCGTCATTGCGACGTTACGAAGCAATCTCAATGAAGTAGCTATAAACCTAAAGTAGTAAGATTGCTTCGTGCCTCGCAATGACGACTGTTCGTCTACAGTTTATGATAGCGATTGGGCAATTCACT